>JAGCTK010000084.1 GCA_017963715.1 Alphaproteobacteria bacterium
ACAACACTTTATGTCACCTTAGAGCCGTGCACGATGTGTGCGGCAGCAATTTCGTTTGCGCGTATTGATAAGATTGTGATAGGAGCACTTGATGAAAAGGGGGGCGGTGTGTTAAACGGTGTAAAATTTTTTGAAAGCAAAACATGCCACTTTAAGCCGGAAATCTTAAGCGGTGTTTTAGAGGGCGAATCGTCTGATTTGCTCAAAAATTTCTTCAAAAATAAGCGTCATGCAACGCTGTGAATAAATATATCAACATTTTTTATATTTTTTTTGACTTACAGACTCTAAGAACAGAGCCTATTTTATCAGAACAAATCAAGAACAGTTAATAAAATCCTAAAATTTTCCATTGATTCCCATAAAATACCATGATATACCATAAGCATTATCGGTTGTAATGTGAAGGAAAAAGCATTGGCAAAAACATTTCTTTTTTTAGACACGGTTATCAATAAGGTGGACGCCAAGGGGCGTGTGTCCTTGCCTGCCGATTATCGTGCCATTGTTAAAGAGTTGTCTGCCGAGATTGTATGTTATCGCAGTTTGACATCGCCTTGCATTGAGGGATGCACGGAAGATTTGCTTGAAAAATTGGCAACCGAAATCGAGGACAGTAACGACTTTTTTTCTGAAACACAGGATGATTTGACCAACCTTATTTTCGGCGATGCCAAGCGTTTTTCGTTTGACAGCACGGGTCGAATTGTTTTGAGCGATAAACTCTTGAAACATGCCGGAATCAAAGATCCGGCGGTCTTTGTCGGTAAAGGTCGCAAATTCCAAATTTGGTCGCCTGAAAATTGGGCCAAGGAAGAAGAGCGTGTCAGAGAAAAGATTTTGAACAACCGGCCGGTACTCAATATCAAAAAAACGGGAGATAAAGCCAGAAATGACTGAGCCGCAAAGACATATTCCCGTCATGCTCGGACAAGTCATCGAGGCGATGTCCGTCAAGAAAGGCGGCGTGTATGTTGATGCGACATTCGGTTTCGGCGGCTATACATCAGCCATGCTTGACAAGGCTGATTGTAAGGTTATTGCAATTGATCGCGATGCCGAGGTTTTGGGGCGTGCGAGAGAATTAAAAGCCAAATATGGTGCACGCTTTGAGTTTAAGCCGGGCCGTTTTTCAAACTTAAAAGATTTGGTGGCACAACGGGTGGACGGCGTAGTTTTTGATATCGGGGTGTCCTCGATGCAATTAGATGATGCCGAACGCGGTTTTTCGTTTTTGCATGAGGCAAAACTTGATATGCGGATGTCTCAAACGGGCAGAAGTGCTTATGATGTGGTCAACGGTGCATCCGAAGAAACGTTGGCGGATATTTTGTACCGGTTCGGTGAAGAAAAAAAATATCTTCAGATTGCGCCTCGCATTCTTGTGCGTCGTGCTCAAAAACCGATTGAAACGACAACGTAACTGGCCACCGTTGTTTATGAAGTTTTGGGGCCAAAACACGGCAAGGGCGCCGATCCGGCCACACGGACCTTTCAGGCTTTGAGAATTGCCGTCAATGATGAACTCGGTGAACTTCAAGCAGGTTTGGAAGCGGCCAAAGAATTATTAAATCCCGGCGGGCGATTGGTTGTTGTGGATTTTCACTCGCTTGAAGACAGAATTGTCAAAAACTTTTTCAAAGAAAACAGCGCAAAAAAAGTCCACGTTTCGCGCTACAGCAAGGAAAATGTCACGGCCTCATATCCTTTTTGTGAGGTGTCGGATGTGATATTGCCTTTAAACGATGAAATTTTGTTCAACCCTCGCGCACGCTCTGCCAAGATGCGTTATGCAATAAGAAGTCAAGGAGAATAAAAATGGTGAGTACGAAAACAGCGTTAACGGCCTTGTGGCTGACACTGACATGCTTTGTGATTTTCGGGTGTTTTATCTTAAAAAATCAGGTGCATGATTTGGAAAGAGAGTTGTCTCGTATCAACCAAAATATTGCAAGCGATGCTAAAAATATTCATATCGCCAAGGCGGAATGGGGGATTCTTAATACGCCGGAACGCTTGAAAAAATTGGCTTCAGTACATAGCGCTTTAAATAAAATCAAGGCTGAACAAATTATTAACTATTCTGCGTTACCATTTGAGAATGAACCATCTGTCATCAGTGTGGCAAAATCGGGTTCTCATGAATACAAAAAATTGGTTAAGCAGGAGCGTTAAGCATAAAAATGTTGTCGGTCAGTCTGTCAAAAAAACATCCTCGTGTTTATGATGTCAGCCCTAAACAGAGCATCAATCCTGCATCCAATTTTTTTGAGGAAAATTATAATGTGGATGCCGTGCGCGTCAGCAAAACGCGTATGTATTATGCTGTTGCGGCGTTTATAGGTATCTATCTTTTGATTGCCATCAGAGTGATGGCGGTGTGTTTATCGCACGGGGTGCAAATCGCTTTGCCGGAAGATGATTTTGAACAGCGTGAAATTGACGTGTCTGTGCCTATCAACCGCGCGGATATTGTGGACCGAAACGGTTTGGCTATTGCCACTTCGCTGCCGACGGTCAATTTGTATGCGAATCCGAAAAAAATCAAAGATCCGAAAGATGCGGCCGAAAAATTGGTCGACTTGTTTGAGGATATGAAGTATGATGATGTGTACGCCAAACTGACCAAAAAACGCAGTTCTTTTGTGATGCTAAGGCATGATATGTCGCCGGCCCAACAAGCCGAAGTCAATGCACTGGGTATTCCTGCCCTCGAATTTCAGGAAAGCGAAAAGAGAGTTTATTTGCATAACAATTTGTTTGTGCACGCTTTGGGGTATACCAATATTGACAACGAAGGAAAAGCCGGTATTGAACGTTTCTTAAATGACCGCCTGATACATTCGACAACACCGCTTACCGTCACACTTGATACGGGCGTGCAAGATACCATTCGAACGGAACTTGCGGCGGCTGTCGAAAAATTCAAAGCCATCGGGGCGGCTGCTATTTTGATGGATGTCAACACAGGTGAAGTTATATCAATGGTTTCATTGCCGGATTACAATCCGAATGTTAAAATTCCGGTCGATGACAGAGCGTTGTTTAATTTTACAACGCAGGGCATTTATGAACCGGGTTCCGTTTTTAAGACATTTAACACGGCACTCGGGCTTGAGAGCGGAAAAGTTAAAGTCAAAGACAAATTTGACGCGACAAAACCGATTTTTGTTCAACGGCAAAGATTTCAGGATTTTCACGGGGAAAACAGGTGGTTGTCGGTCGGCGAAATTTTGATATATTCATCCAATATCGGATCAATCCAACTTGCCAGTCGTGTCGGCAAAGAAGATCAGCGTAAATTTTTGGGAAATTTAGGTTTTTTTGAAAAGGTTAAGGGCTTGGAATTGTATGAAAAGGCTCTGCCGCAATTTCAAAGCGCAAAAAAATGGACGGATGTGACGATGGCAACGGTTTCGTTCGGACACGGTATTTCTGTCACGCCAATGCACGTGATTACAGCATTTTCGGCTTTGGTCAACGGCGGTATTTATCACGAGCCGACATTGATTAAAACAACCGAGCGAAAACTGTCGCGTCGTGTGATTTCGGAACACACCTCGGAACAAATGCGTCCGCTTTTGCGTGATATTGTTTTATACGGTACGGGACGCAGAGCCGATGTCGCCGGCTATGAAGTGGCCGGTAAAACAGGTACGGCCGAAAAAGTCATTAATGGCAAATATGCTAAAAATCGTCTGACAAATACCTTTTTGTCGGCATTCCCGGCTTCAAATCCGAAATATGCGTTGATGGTTATTATAGATGAACCGAAGCCGACGCCAGAAACATCCGGCCATAGCACGTCCGGTTGGAATGCCGTGCCGACGACGGGCAAAATTATTGCCGAAATTGCGCCGCAACTGGGACTTCAGGCAAATTTTGATTTGAAGACACAACGCGCCCACGTCAAATCGGTGCGGTAACATAAAAAACAATTCATTTTTATCGGTGAACAGCCTTTGATGCTTGATTTTGTTTTTTGCGGCGAAGCAAGAGATAAAGTGCGCCTTCGCCGCCGAGTTTTTGTGACGGGTGAATATAGGTCAAAATCATCGGTTTTAAGTCGTCTGTTTGAATCCACTCCAAAATAAGTTGTTTTAAAACACCTTTGGGCTCAAAGATATCCTCGTTCGGATGTGACAGACCTTTGCCGGTGATAATCAAAACGGCGCGCAGGTTGTTGTTAAAAGATTGAATAATAAAGCGCCTGACGGCTTGATAAGCCTCGTCTGATTTAAGCCCGTGCAAATCAAGAGTTGCCTCAACACCGAATTTTTCGCGCTTAAAACGGCGCATGGTGTTGGCATCAATGTCGGACATACCGCCGAGTTCCAAGCGGTGATGATAGTTTTGGTATAAAGGCATATCGTCCGAGTGGTCGCGGTGGGGTATCTTTTTTTTGGGTTTGGACAAGATATGCTCCGTCGGTGCGGATTTTTTGATGTCCGCCGTCACTTGTTGCCAAATCAAATCGTCATCATCTGTCATATTATTCTTTCGGCAACAGGATGTAATAACGACCTTGGGCATTCATCCGGCCGGCTTGTTGCAGGGCTTGTTGCCCGTGTCCCCAAAAATAATCACCGCGTATGGCGCCTTTGATGGCGGCACCGATGTCTTGGGCCGTAACAAGTTTTTGAAGCGGTTTGCCGTCTGGGTCTGTTGTTTGCAACCACAAAAGACTGGACAAAGGCACAAAATCGGTATCAACCGCCAGACTTCTGCCGGAAGTCAGCGGCACCCCTAAAGCGCCGATTGGCCCGCTTGCATCCGAAATACGGTGAAAGATAACACGCGGATTTTCGTTCATATTGACTTCGGCAATATCGGGAGGTTCTTTGAGCCAATCGCGTATCTTTTCCATTGAAAATTCGCCTTTTTTGAGCAACCCTTTTTGAAGCAATAAGCCGCCGATACCGACAAAGCGATGCCCGTTGTTGTCGGCATAAGAAATACGCACCATTTGCCCGTTGTCAAGCGTAGCAACGGCTGACCCCTGAATTTGCATCAAAAAGATATCGACTTTGTCATCACCCCATAAAATCACCGGTGCGTCCACACCTTTTTCTTCAATGTGTTGACGCGTTAAATACGGTGTCAGTTTTTGGCCTTCGATGCGGCCCAAAAGGCGTTTGTTCGGCAAATTTTTATCAAAATCATGCAGATTGATTTCAATCAAATCGTTCGGGCGTCCGTAGATGGGGTATTGATATTTACCGTGTTTGGTTTTGGAGGCTTTGATTTCGGCCTCATAATACGAAGTATACTTACCTTCGGTTTGACCGTTGTCGGTGATTAAATAAGGCTCGAAATGTTGCACCAAAAAGTTGCGAAAATCTGCGTTGTCTGCAAAGTCCGTTGTTTCGAGTTGTTTGCAAATTTTGAGATAAGCATCGGTTTGAAGTTTGATTTTACTGTTGGTATCTAAATTTGGATTTTTTTGGAGGGCCTCACAACTTAAACGAAAGGCTGGAACGGTTTCAATCAAATTGTCTTTGTCAAATCCGCTTAAATTCGAAAATGATACTTTTTGCAAATCGATACCTTTGTGCGTGTCCGACTTTTGAACAAGTCCGCATGCAGTAAGGCACAATACAATCACAATCAGTCCGATTTTTTTCATTATTTTTTCTTTGTCGAGGTTAAGAGCCATATTTTGGATGCGGGAGACATATCTTTTTCAAACGTCCATACGTCCGTGATTTGCTGAACAAAATTTTCGTCTCCTTCGATGACGGTGCCGGCAGAATTTTTGAGAACGTTAATTTGATCTGTGATGAATTTGACCACGATTTTAGCCACGCCTTTGGCAGTGATTTTGGCATCTTCAATGCTCATTTCACTGATTTTAATCAGGTCTGTTTCGGCCGTTAAATTCTGTTCTTGCCGTGACTTGATGATATCGGCAAATTTTTTGTATAAATTCGGTGCCACAAGCATTTCAAGCGTTTTGGTATCATTGGCCGAAAAGGCTGAGACAATCATCTCAAACGCCTTGGCAGCACGCTGTAAAAAGTCAGGTTTGCTAAAAGACGGAATTTGCATCAGAACATCGTCGGCTTTTGATGCCGATGTATTTGGAATTTGAGGGGCTGTCTGATCTTCAAATTCGCCTTTGAGTTTTTGGTAGAACTGTTCAAATTCCTGTTTGTTGACGATTTTGATTTGTATTTTTTCGGGACGTGTACCGAGAACGTTGTACAATCTCATCAAAATCAATATGACCACAAGGCCCAAAACAATTAAATCCAAATATTCTGACATTTTTTTTCTTTCACAAACGACTTAACATTTTTGATATAACGTATTTTAAAGTTATTATCAACGGTTAAATTTCATTTGACGTGAAAAAATAAATAAGATAGAAGAAAAATAGTTTGAATTTATAGAAAAAAAAGAGAGGAAAAAATGGCTTTGGAAAGCAAAGAGCAAAAAAATGATGCTCAAGATGCGGAACCTGAGGTGTCACTCGGAATAAACAGCCAATATATCAAAGATTTGTCGCTTGAAATACCGCACGCACCGCAAATCTTTAAGAAAATGACGACACAGCCGTCTTTAAAAGTGGATGTTGATATTACAAGGGAGAATTTCGAAGCGGATAATTATGCGGTGAATGTAACGTTTCATATTGAAGCGGATATTGAAAATGAAAAATTATTTATTTTAGAGTTGACGTATGGGGCGTATGTTACAGTAAAAGTGCCGGAAGGACATGTTGTGGCACCGATTTTGTTTATTGAGGTACCGCGCTTGATTTTCCCGTTTGCGCGCAATGTGATTGCCCAATGCTTGATGGAAGGCGGCTTGCCGCCGATTATGATGAACCCGATTGATTTCGGTGCACTTTATATGTCTCACCATAATCAAGGCCGGCAATAACGCTTTGTTATCGCAATATGCTTGCCGTCTTAAATTCATCAAAAAGGACAAGATAAAAAAGGGACTTGAAAAAAAATCACGATGTGATAGAGTCCCTATATTATTTTGGTGAAAAAATAAATGTCTGATGAAAAACGAAAATTAGGTGTGATAGCGGGCGGGGGAAGTTTGCCTCGTTTGCTTGTCGAATACTTGAGGCAAAATCAATCACCTTTTGAGGTGTTGGCTATTTCCGGCAACGCTGATGAGCAAAGTCTCAAACAAATATGCACGGTTAAGACCGTCAGACTGGGCGAAGCCGGAACGGGTTTTAAATATTTCAAAGAAAAAAATGTGCAGGATGTCATTATGATCGGGACAATTCGGCGGCCGAGTCTGTCTGATTTGGTGCCCGATATCAGAACGGCAGCCTTTTTTGCAAAAATCGGTTTGAAGGCGTTGGGTGACGACGGCTTGTTGCGTGCATTGATCAAAGAAATTGAGCATGAAGGTTTCAGAGTTTTGGGTATTCACGAAGTGTTGCCCGATATTTTGCTCTCCGAGGGTGTTTTGACACGCAAAAAGCCGGACAAACAGGCTCTGTCAGATATCAAACGCGGTTTGGAAGTTGCCACAACACTGGGCAAACTTGATGTCGGACAGTCGGTTGTGGTGCAACAAGGTTTGGTGTTGGG
>JAGCTK010000085.1 GCA_017963715.1 Alphaproteobacteria bacterium
AGCCCGCGTCAAACAACAAAGGGACACCGCGAAACCATCCATATCAACGGTTGGGATGAATTTGCAACGGTGGACATTATGGACGAAGACGGCACCGTGATGTTGCCCGTCAACGGCGGCAAGCATTTTAAAGAGATGTCAATGGGCAGCCATATCTTAAATTACGATTCCATGATTGTCCTCACACACTTTAAGGGGCACGTCATGGGCGGATTCGGCGGCTCGATTAAAAACATCGCCATCGGTTGTGCCGACGGCAAAATCGGCAAAAAGATGCTGCATACCTATCCGGGGCAGGATCAATGGTCGGTCACCAAAGCCCCTTTTATGGAACACATGGTTGAATCGGCCAAGGCGACCGTCGATCATTTTGCGCCGCACATCACTTTTCTTAATGTGTTGCGCCGGATGTCCGTCGATTGTGATTGCATGGGTGTGGCCGCTGCGGAACCGACCATTCGTGACATCGGAATTTTAGCATCCACCGATATTGTTGCCATTGATCAAGCCTCGATTGATTTGGTGTATCAGGCGCCCGCAGAAGAACTGCACGACATCAAAGAGCGCATTGAATCGCGCGAAGGTTTGCATCAGTTGGCATATGGGGCGCAAATCGGGCTTGGCTCGCGCGAATATGAGTTGATTGAAATCAAATAACAACAAAGAGCATACACCATGTTTGATAAAATCGCACGAAATCATAACATATTTCTCTCTGATTTGTTCTTAAAAGATGCCATGGCTTTTTGTGTGATCGATTCTATCCGAAATGATGCCGAAAGATATCCGACGCCCAAGGTTTTTTCGGATAAAAAAGATTGTATCATGATCAATTCCGATCCCAATCACTCGGTGATTACCTGGACATCTGATAATTTTAAGGCATACGGCCAACTTTATGATTTTATCAAACAAGAATTTGGTGCCAATGCGCCCTTAAAGATTATGGCCAAAAAATGTTTTTATGATGACTTGGTCAAAAACCGCAAAATGCCCGCATTAAATGTGCAAACACTGGGGGTTTACTCATGTCTCAAATTAAACGATGTTGCATACATCGGCCGTCCCGATCAGGCAAAGACAGATGAAATTTTGCAAGTGGCACAAATGCTTGTCAATTTTGATAAAGAGACGAAGGAAAATCCCGATGCGCAAGTGGCTGAATATATGGATTTGGCATCTGAATTTGTTTGTGGCCCGACGCATTGTGTTTGGCGCGATAGAAATGACAAACTTGTGGCACTCGCAACACTTCGAATAAACGAAAGATATCCCCGCATCGGAAGAGTCTATACCCTCGTTGATGAACGCGGAAAATCTTATGCCAAAATGCTTGTTCATTATTTGACAACGCAAATCTTGAAGGCAGGCAAAAAAGCCTTGCTTTTTACGGATTTTGACTATGCGCCGTCAAATCGCTGCTATCAGGCCATCGGATATAAATTAAATGACACGATTGTCAATTTCATCCCCCCGATTGAAGAATAAAAAAAACGAATCACAAATCTTTTGTTTGTTTTGAAACACAAGCATATACGTTCAAAATTTTTTTATCATATTTTGCCTCGCATGTCGGCGCCAATGCACCTGTTCTGTGAGAATCGACGGTTTGTATAAGAAGATGAAAAGGTGTTTGTTGTGCAATTTGTGGCAAAACTAAAGTTTGTGATTTTGCATCCCACGCTTAAAATCGGTCATTATTTTTTTAATGCAGCGCAAACATCCTTAAAGCCTGCGATAATTTCTTTCTCATGCGGAATGACTTTGTTTGTCATCACAGGTTTTCCGTTGCAAAAAACATCCGTGATGCAAGAACTGTCCGCCGCATAAATCATATTTGATTGGAGGTTATTATTCGGCAACAAAAATTGATTGTTCATATCGACCAATATAAAATCGGCCAAATTGCCCTCTTTAATTTCACCGGCTTTGATGGAAAAAGCCTCAAACCCGTTTTTGGTTGCGATATCAAAAATATCATCCACTTTACCTGCCAAAACCGAATTTGCTTTATTTTTTGCCGACAGTGCCGCCAATTTCATCTCAGATATCATAGACAGGCTGTTGTTGGATGAAACGCCGTCTGTGCCGAGCGTGAGATTTAAGCCGGCGTCTAAATATTTTTGCAACCCCATTTGCCCTGAACCCAATTTTAAGTTCGACGTCGGACAATGCGCCAAAGTGGTGCCCGTCTTTTTGATGAGCGCTATTTCATCATCGTTTAGATGGACGGCGTGCGCAAAAAGTGTTTTCGGCCCCATAACTCCCCATTGATAAAGCAGTTCAACCGGGCGACAACCAAACTTTTGGATGCAGTCATCCACCTCTTTTTGTGTTTCGGAAACGTGAATTTGCAGATATGTATCATATTTTTTTGCCAAATCGGAAAATGTCTGTATCAACTTTTGCGAACAGGTATAAACCGAGTGGCAACAAAGCGCTTTTGTGATGCGCTCATTTGTATGGGGACTTTTAATATGCGCAATACCTTCTCGGATGCTTTCTTCGGTTTTTTGATCATCAAAAAAATCCATCCCGAGATAAGGTATGATGCCGCGAATTCCCATATCTTCAACCGCTTTTATCGTGCCCGGAATATAAAAATACATATCCGTAAAACAGGTTGTTCCCGTCTTAATCATTTCCAAAATCGCATAGCGAGAAAGCGGATAAATATGTTCCGGCTTTAGTTTGGCCTCACGCGGAAAAATATCTTGATTGAGCCAATCAAACAAATTTTTATCCTCACCGATACCGCGCAAAAACATCATACTTGCGTGTGTATGTGTGTTGCAAAAAGAAGGCAAAATGGCTTTACCTCTGCAATCAATAACTTGTGCTTCCGGCATATCTATCAGGTCTGCAATTTGCGCCAGATGATTGCCGTCAATCAAAATATCGCATACTTTGTTGTTCAGAAAAACATTTTTAAGTAAAATCATAACATTACCTCTTTTAAAAAATTTCCTTATTCCGTTGTTGAAACGTCAACATCCGGCATAATTTCAAATTTATACTGCGGATAAGCATTGTGCAATTCTTCCAAAAGAATTTTTATGCCCTCTTCCGGCTTGATACCAAAACTTAACACCACATCAAAGTGCATGACTTTTGCCTGAATATCCAAATAAAAGCCGTGCACTTGGAGGGCCCATTTGTGCTGCATGATGCATTTTTTGACATCTTTTTCAATTTTCATGGCCTCGTCATTTTTGGTATTATAGGCATATATGCCCACCGCCGCCAAAACAACACCTGTTTTCTCATATATTTTGGGCTCAATTCGGCGGGTTAAACTTCGGATTTCTTTGGCACTCATCGTGTCCGGCACTTCTATATGCACCGAGGCATAATACTTGTCCGGTCCGTAATTATACATAATCAAATCATAGGCGCCACGCACCTCAGGCTCATCTGCTATCAGATGTTTGATTTTGTTTGTGAGTTCTCTATCTGCCCTTGTTCCCAAAATATCATTTAAGGTTTCAACCATCATCTCAATACCGGCTTTGATAATAAATCCGGAAATGATGACGCCGACATAGGCTTCCAAAGAATAGCCCGTCAATATAAAAACAATGGCCGACACCAAAACCGAAGCGGACAATATTGCATCAGATAAAGCATCCGAGCCGGAAGCGACCAGTGCGCCGGAATTGGCCTTTTTGCCTTGTGCTTTAACGTATTTTCCCAAAACAACCTTAACCACCACCGCAACCGCGATAATAACAAGCGATGTCATACTGTAATCTGGCACCTCGGGATAAATTATTTTCTTTATTGATTCGACAAGCGACGTGATACCGGCATAAAGCACAATTCCCGACACCATCATGGCACTTAAATATTCAATACGGCCATAGCCCAAAGGATGCTTTTTATCCGGCAGTTTTCCCGCCAGTTTTGTGCCCACAATCGTAATAATCGAAGAAAGCGCATCCGATAAATTGTTGACCGCATCAAGTATCACGGCAATCGAATTGGATACAACACCGACAACAGCCTTAAATGCCGCCAACACAACATTGGTTAAAATACCGACAATACTTGTTTGGATGATAATTTTATCACGATTCATTTTCTAAGTCCTTACGCCGCATTAAATTTTGTTTTCGGTTGTCTGCAACGCGGGCATTTCCAATCTTCAGGCAAATCCTCAAAAGCCACACTGTTGTTCTCGGCCGGGTCATAAACATAGCCGCAAACAGAGCAAACGTATTTTCCTGTCTTGGTTTTGAATACAATCTCTCCAATCGGTAATGTTTTCGGCGGATTATTCAAATCCACAATACGTTTTTCTTCCAAATTTTCAATACCCAAAGGCGTATGTGTTGAGAGATAAACGGTCGGATTATGGCTTACAAATTCACGAACTCGGTTTAAGGTCTCACGTGCCGCTGCTTTATCCTCGTAAATCACCGATATTTTATTGGCATAAAGGGCTTCATCTGTATAGGTAATATCGCCTTCAAACATATAAAACAAACCATCATCTTCGGCAATAATCAAACTGTTGCCTTTTGTATGTCCTTTTGCCTTAATGTAATACACGCCATCTGCTATCTTTTGGCTTTCAGGGAAATTATGATACGCTCCATCTGTGAAATAAACAGGGATGACGTTGGAGATGTTTTTGATTTCATCCGCATCGCATTCTTCGGCATTGACATAGATTTCGGCATTTGGAAAACTCTTTAATTCGCCCGTATGGTCGGCGTGCTTGTGGGTAATCAAAATCTTGCTAACCTGTTCAGGTTTATATCCTAAATCTTTCAGCGCTTCCATATAAGACTTAATGTCTTTTCCCGTATAAATCATTGTTTTTTCATCGGGGGATTCTTCAGGCGTTCCAGCCGGCAAGCCGGTATCCACCAAAATCACTTCGTTTCCCGTATCAATCACATAGTTTTGCAAGCCTGAGGCGTATTTGACATTGGCATCAAACTTATCTAAACCCTCTTCGCCGCCAAAAGCAAAAGGCTGTGTCATAAATCCATTGTTTCTAAATTTTACCGCTTGTATTTTCATATGATCGTTCCTTTATTCATCTATTTACAATACCATACAGTATAAAAAATTTTTTATAGAATGCAAGAGTTACAACATACCACATATCAAACAAAAAAACCTCCCGTAAAGGGAGATGTTTATTTGGTGGAGGATAGGACCCACTCGGATTTGGAACTTCTGAAAAGCCCGGAAATACGGGAAACCCTGATAGATACAAGCTCAGACCGGTCTGTTTAGTATCTATTTTTTCACAATTTACAATAATAAAAAAGCCGAGCGATCAAACTCGGCTTACTGGCTTTTTACATTTAATCTACTTAACTTCTTTCCACCAAGGGGCAAATTGTTGGTCATTGTTCTTTAGTTCCACAATTTCACCGATTTTTGGGGTAATGATATTCAAAT
>JAGCTK010000086.1 GCA_017963715.1 Alphaproteobacteria bacterium
AAGAACCATCCGGCTAACGCCGGAGGTATCTCCGTTCCCGCCAAGCTGCGCTTGCCAATCCGACTGAAAGTCGGCTTGGAATTCGCTTTCCACCGGCTGACGCCAGTGGTCCAAAGCATTTGATGTTATCAACAGTTTTTTTACCTAACAATAAATTTAAAAAAAAACATTGTTGTTTTAGTATATGACTGTGTATGTTGTTGATTATTTTTTATCAACATATTTATTAGAAAAGACAGATATTTTTTATGATGTTTTTTAAAAGGGTTATAAAAATATATGATATATTATAAACATAATTAACAAGGATGTTGATAATTTATGAACATGTTTATAAGTGCCTTAAAAGGATTTAAATATCGAGGATAAAAAGTTAAGGTCGTGGTAAATAAGGTATTTTATACACAAATTTGTGAGATGTTGTGTATAAAAAGAGGATAATTAATGAGTATCGTAGGTATTACAGGTTTAATAGGAAGCGGCAAAACAACCGTCGGTCAAATTTTAAGATCGATGGGGTATGTTGTTTATAATATGGATGTGTGGTGTCGTCAGTTATATAATGATCCTGTTTTTATCGACCGAATTTATCATCATTTTGATTTTTGTTTTGAAAATGGTGTTTTTAACAAAAAAATTTTGAGAAAAAAAGTTTTTGAAAATCAAACGGAATTAAAAAAACTTGAAAATTTAACGCATCCGCAATTAATCAGTCGATTTAAATACACCGTTCATTATTATCGTTTTGAGCCTTATCCAGTTTTTATTGAAAGTGCTTTATTAAAGCAAATGGGTCTTGATAAATATTGTTCTGATATTATTGAAACAACGGCCCCTGTTGATGTGATGCAAGACAGAGTGATGAAACGTGATCATATCACAAAAGAAGATTATTTGAATATATATCATCAGCAAAATCAAAAACAAAATAAGAAGTATCAAAAAAATCATTTTATGATAGACACCAATCAAAACACGCGTATAATAAAAGCTGATTTAATAAAGTTATTACAAAGGATTGAACAGTGTTAAGAGAAATTGTTTTTGATACGGAAACAACAGGTTTGAGTGCAGAGCAGGGTGACAGACTTGTTGAAATAGGTGCGATTGAATTGATCAATCATTTGCCGACCGGCCGAACATATCACCAGTATATCAATCCTTTAAGAGAAGTGCCTGAAGATGCTTTTAAGGTTCACGGTTTATCAACCGAATTTTTGCAAAATTATCCTAAGTTTTCGGATATTGCTAAAGACTTTTTATCATTTGTCGGTGATGACGGAATTTTGGTGGCGCATAATGCCGGTTTTGATATGGGTTTTATCAATTATGAATTAAAACACAACGGCTTTGAAACGCTTGAAAAGCACGAAGTGATTGATACATTGCAAATCGCACGTCAAAAATTTACAGGTGCTCATAACAGTTTGGATGCGTTATGTCGTCGTTTTAAAATAGATAATTCAAAACGAACTTTACACGGTGCGTTGCTTGATGCGGAGTTGTTATCTGAAGTTTATCTTGAACTTTTAGGCGGGGCGGAACCATCGATGAATTTTGAGGTTAATCACCTTCAAAATGAACCAATGAACAGTGTTCAAAAACAAAAAAGAGAACAAAGACATTTTTTAATTTCGGCTGAAGAAGAAAATATTCATACCGAATTTTTAAAACAAAACATCACAGATGCCGTCTGGTTGAAGTAATTTTTAAAAACAATATTGACAATAAGCGCGATTTTAAGTATAATCCGATTCTAAAATTATTTTGGAATTAAGGAAATAACATGGTTAATGTCAACGAAAACAGCTCTTATAAAAGAGGACAGGAACTTTTAGATGCCGGTATGTATCGTGAGGCGGTCGAGCAATTTGATGCAGCCATCAGAGAGCAGCCGGATTCGTGGAAAGCTATCAATTCAAAAGGTTTTGCTTTTCAAAAAATGAGTCGATATACAGATGCGGTTGAATGTTTTGATAAAGCATTGGAACTCAATCCTAAATCTGTTGAAGTGCTTAATAATAAAGGTGTCACGCTGAGTATGCGCGGCCTTTATAAAGAGGCAATGGAATGTTTTGAAAAAGCATACCAAACAGATCCGACATCGCTTGAAGCATTAAACGGTAAGGCAATTGCTTTACAACATTTGTTTATGTTCAAAGAAGCACTTGATGTTTTGGAACAGGCTTTGAAAATTGATCCGAAGCATGCACAAACCTTGCTGAGTGTGGCTGTGACACTTCAAAAATTAAAACAATATGACAGATCAATATCGTTTTTCAAAAAAGTTTTGATGTATGACAAAACAAACGTGAAAGCATGGAACGGTATCGGTGTGACCTATCAGTTGATGGGTGATAACGATTCGGCCTTGAAATGTTTTACAAAAATTTTGAACATCAACAGTTCGGAAATTCAAGCATGGATTTCGATCGGTTTTGTTTATCAAAAAATGTTTAAGTTCAAAGATGCCTTAAAGTGCTATAAAAAAGCCCAAACATTTGTGGGTGGCAGATATCATCATAAACTTTATGACGGTTTGGCATCTTGCCTGACAAAGTTGTCTGAATTTGATCAGGCTATTGAGGTTTATAAGCAAATCTTCCAACATGAAGAAGGCAAAAAGAAATGGGATGCACAACGTTCCATGAAGTTTGTCAATAAATTAAAACGCAAGAAAGCCATCGGCATTTTGCCGGATATTATGGCTTCCGCACCGGAAGAAGCAGAACCTGTTGAGCCGGCTGAAGCACCGGAAGGTGAAGAATAAATCAAACAGATTACAAAAAAATGCCTTGCGGTTTTTGATTGCAAGGTATTTTTTTTTAAGTGTTATTCTTTTCCTGCCATTGAGCGGCGGGGGTTTGCTGCCAATAATGTCGCTCGAATGTGTTTTGATCGCAAAGTTTCCAAGCATTTCTTGCTTTTGAAAGTTCTAAATCGTTTTTGGCATCAAAAATATAAAAAATACGATCAAAATCTTGTAAATCGGAAGCCTTAACATCGGCTCCGTCGACAATAAATAATAATTGAGCATTGTTTGGTATTTCATCATCGGATGAGAGAAAAATCGGTTGCAAATCGGCAAAGCCGTCTTTTTTAACGCCGTGGGGTAAAAAACTTTCGTCATCAAAAGTCCACAATAATGCGCTTAAAAAATCAACACGTTCGGGTGTGCCGATTTTGATTTTGATATTTTTACCTGTTTGATAGGCTTTTAAGAGAAGTTTAGGCAAAGTCTCATCTAAAGTGCTTTGTGTCAAATAGTAAAAATCAATCCGCGACATTTTTTTCCTCGGAAGGTTGGTTATGATGCGGTGTTTTTAAGGTTGTTGTTTCGACCAAAAGTTCTGTCATTTCACCGTCACGATAAATCTTAAATGTGAGTTCGGTTGATGGTTCAAGTTCGGAAATAAATACCTGAAAAGCCTGTGAAGTCGTCACGGGTGTGTTGTTGTATGAAATAATGATGTCACCGACGCGCAGGTCATTTTTTAAGGCCCAATCTTCATTTTTAAGACCGGTGACAATAAGGGCTTTTTGATGATTTTCAAGTTCGGTTTCTTTAAAATCCATCGCAAGCGAACTGTGTGTAATTTGGCCTTTATTTCTTAAAGACAGATAAACACGTTTAACCTGGTTGGAAGGTATAGCAAATCCGACACCTAAGCTGTTGCCCGTTTTAGAAAAAATCAATGTATTAAGACCGACAACTTGCCCCTTTGTATTAAACATGGCCCCGCCGGAATTACCCTCGTTAATCGGTGCATCAGTTTGGATATAGTCATCAAAAGGTGTTTCATCGATGTTGCGTGATTTTGCCGAAATAATACCAGCCGAAACGGTGTTTTCAAGCCCGAAAGGATTGCCGACAATCAAAACCCAATCACCGACCTCTAATGTGTCGGAATCAGCCAAAACGGCGGGCGATAAAGGCTGTTCAGGTTCGATTTTTAAGAGGGCAATATCGGTGACCTCATCTTCGCCGACAAGGGTTGCAATATATTCTTCCCCGTCAAAAGTCTTGACTTTAATTTCGGTTGATTTTTCAATAACATGGCGATTAGTGAGAATATAACCGTCTTCGTCCGCAATAAATCCAGAACCGAGCGCCGTATGTCCTGTTGTATCAAAAACAAGGCTGTCTTCGACATCAGCGGCGGAACTTTGGGCTTGAATTGCGCTTGAGATATTGACAACGGTCGGCAAAACTTCTTTGACAATCGGCGCAAAAGAAGTTTGGGAAAATGCCTCAAAACTCAATAAAAGCGACAAACATAACGTTTTTTTGAACATTTTGCCTCCTTATTTGACAACGTCCTTGAAATAATCAAAAAATTTGGTATCGGGCGATAAAACAAGTTTGCTGCTGGGCACCGCTTTACGATAAGCTTCGAGTGAGCGATAAAAGGCATAAAACTCGGCATCCGTACCGGCGGCTTCGTTCCAAATTTGTGTGGCTGTTTTATCACCTTCGCCTTTAATAATTTGAGCTTTCTTTTCGGCCTCAGCCACAATGATTGTGCTTTCTTTATCAGCCTTGGCTCTAATTTGTTGAGCCGCCTGCTGACCTTCGGCGCGGGCCTCTTTGGCATCACGTTCACGTTCGGCTTTCATACGGTCGTTGATGGCTTGCAAAACTTCCATCGGCAAATCGGCGCGACGAATACGCACTTCGGCGACCTGAACACCGATTTGAGAGGCGTCTTTTTTGACCGCGCTTGAGATATCAGCCATGATTTGTGAGCGTTTTTCGGACAACAATTCTTTTAAGGTGATACGTCCCAAAACGTTTCTAACGGATGAATTGACAATTTCTTCAAGTTTGCTTTGAGCCTGATATTCGGTGCGGACCGTTTTGAAAAATTTGAGCGGGTCAACAATTTGGTAACGTGTAAAACTATCAACATCCAAACGTTTTTTATCACCCAAAACGATTTCTTGCGCCGGCGGATCAAGATTTAAGAGGCGCGTGTCATAATAGATGACATTTTGAATGAACGGTGTTTTGATTTTGAGCCCGGGTTCTTTGACAACACGGACAGGTTCGCCGAATTGAAGGACAATGGCTTGTTCAAACTGTTGAACGGTGTACAAAGACTGTGCGACCGTGATGAGAACAAGTGCAACTAAAGCGATAACGATATATTTAATCTTAAAATTTGACATCTTTTTTATCCTTATTTGATTTGTAAAATCGGCAAAACATTGGCGCCTTTAGCGGACGGATCAACAATCGTGGTATCAGATTGTTTAATGACATCTTCCATGGTTTCCAAATAAAGGCGGATGGCGGTCACTTCTTTGCCGTCTTTATAGGCGTTGTAAACAGACATAAAGCGCTCGGCATCACCTTTGGCTTTGTTGATGACGGCTTCTTTATAGGCCTCTGCATCCTGCAGGCGTTTAACGGCTTCACCTTTGGCTTTTGGTAAAACCTCGTTGCGATAAGCCTCAGCCTCGTTTTTGAAACGTTCTTGGTCGGCCTTGGCACGCTGAACTTCGTTGAAGGCATCGACAACCTGCTTTGGCGGGTCGGCTTTTTGCAGTTTGACACGGACAATCACAATACCGGCCCCGAAATCATCCATCAACTTTTGAAGTTCGGTTTTTGTTTCGTCTTCAACCTTGCTTCTGTCGCCGGTGATAATCGGTTGCATTTCGGATTGACCGACAATCTCGCGCAAAACCGATTGAGCCGCCACACGCACGGTGACATCCGGACTGCGCACGTTGAACAGATAATCTTTGGCATTTTTGATTTTCCACACAACCGTTAAGTTGATGTCGACAATGTTTTCATCACCGGTGAGCATATGGCTTTCGGTAAACGAGTTGAGCGCAACGCTTGAGCGGTTGGAAAATCTGTTTTGGGCAAAATTGTCATCCATACCGAGATTGATACTACGTTCTTGTGTGACATTGAGTTTGATGACTTTTTCAATCGGGTAGGGGATGTGATAATGCAAACCGGCGTCAGTGGTGGTAACGTATTTGCCAAAGCGCAAAACAACACCTTGCTCACTCGGTTGCAATTGGTAAAAACCGGAGCCGAGCCAAAGCAGCACTAAAGCCAAAATACCAAGTTTAAGCATGCCGCCGAAACTGTTTTTTGATGATTGAAATTGTGCAACCTTAACGGGAGATGTGTTTTTTAATTTGCGAACAATGGTTTGACCGGGTTCTGCCGGCAAATCGGTCTCCCAAGGATTGTTTTTTTGAGCCATGAAATTATCCTTAATTTAAAAAAATATTGACCATAAAAAATAAGATAATATAAATATAACTTAAAAACAACGAAACATTCATGATTTATCCACACAAGGTGAAAAATGACAGACCAAATATCAATTGTGCAAAAATACTTTGACAAAGACCATATCAAAAGCGTTGAAAATTTTGACGGACATATCATTGCAACGCTTGAAAACGCGCCGGAAGACAAACAAAAAGCCGAGGCTTTGAAAGCAGAACTTTTGAGCCTTGAGGGTGTTAAAAAGGCAAGTGTTGTTTTTGTAAGGCAAAAACAGCAGGAATCGGCCGGTATTGAAAAATGGCATTTGCCGAATATCAAACACATTATCGGTGTGGCATCCGGCAAAGGCGGCGTGGGAAAATCGACCACCGCTGTTAATTTGGCTTTGGCGTTGGCAGATTTAGGGCAAAAAGTGGCTGTTTTTGATGCGGATATTTACGGTCCGTCGTTGCCGACAATGCTTTCATTTGAAAATACGCCGCCCGTTTCGTATGATGGTAAAATGTTTGAGCCGTTTGAAAATTTCGGTGTCAAAGCGATGTCGATCGGTTCACTGATTGACAGAGATACGCCGCTTATTTGGCGCGGATCAAAGGCCGGCGGGGCGATTGAACAAATGTTTAAAGAAACGAATTGGGGCGATATTGATGTTATGGTGTTTGATATGCCGCCCGGCACCGGCGATATTCAAATTACGCTTGCGCAACGTATTGATTTTGACGGTATTGTGATTGTTTCGACGCCGCAGGATATTGCGCTGATTGACGCGGTCAAAGGTGTGAAGATGTTTGAAAAAATAGGCATCAAAATTTTGGGCGTGGTCGAAAATATGAGTTATTACGTTTGCCCGCATTGCGGCGAAAAATCGTATATTTTCGGGCAAAACGGTGCTAAAGATACGGCTGCAAGGCTCGGCGTGAGATTTTTGGGCGAAGTGCCGCTTGATACCAATGTGCGTGAGCAGGCCGACGAGGGCACGCCGATTGTGGCGGCCGATCCGGACGGGGCATTGAGCAGGGCATATCATCAAATTGCGACTAAAATCGCGGATGCGCTTAAAAACTAAAAAAATCTGAGCGGGCAACCGAAATTAAATCGCAACATATCAAATTAAGGCTTGAAAAATGGAACAAAAGCGCTATAGTCAAGCCAATAAAATCATTTTTTAAAGGTTTATTTTAATGTCAAACGAAACAAATATTCATCGCGAATCGCGACTTGCCAAATTAAACACGTTAAAAGAAAAGGGATACAATCCGTATCCGTATAAGTTTGAGCCAAACGCTTATGCGGCCGATTTGCAGGAAAAATACAAAGATCTGGAAACAGGTGCCGATACCGAAGACAGAGTGACAATTGCCGGTCGGGCGATGGCTGTGAGAAACAGCGGTATGTTTATTGACCTCAAAGATATGAGCGGCAAAATTCAAGTTTTCTGCCACAAAAATCATTTGAACGAGGCAGATTTAGAACTTTTAAAGTGTTTGGATGTGGGTGATTTGGTCGGTGTGACGGGTTATATTCGTCGCACACCGCGCGGCGAATTGTCGGTTGCGGCCGAAAAATTTGACATTATCTCAAAATCATTGCAACCGCTGCCGGAAAAATTTCATGGTTTGACGGATATGGAGGCCAGATATCGTCAGCGCTATGTTGATTTTATGATCAATGATGATGCCAAAGAAATTTTCAAAAAGCGTTGCCAAATTACGTCGGCCATCCGCAAATATTTTGAACAGCACGGCTTTTTGGAAGTTGAAACACCGATTTTGCACCCGATTTTGGGCGGTGCCAACGCCAAGCCGTTTATCACACATCATAACACGCTTGATATGGATTTATACTTGCGTATTGCGCCGGAACTTTACTTGAAACGTCTTGTGGTGGGCGGTTTTGACAGAGTGTTTGAAATCGGGCGCAACTTTAGAAACGAGGGTATTGATAAAAGCCATAACCCTGAATTTACGGCTTTAGAGGCTTATCAGGCCTATGCAGATTATAACACAATGGCAGAACTTATTCCTGATTTGCTCAAATTTGTGGCGCGTGAAGTTTTGGGCACAACGGTTGTGAAGTTTGGTGAACATGAAATCGACCTTTCAAAACCGTTTGGCCGCAAGTCTATTGTTGAATTGGTGGAACAATATGCCGGTATTGATTTGATGAAAGCGCAAACGCTTGAAGATGCCCAAGAAATGGCAAAATCGGTGGGTGTTGATGCTTCCGATTGCACATCATGGGGCAAGGTGGTGCAGGCTGTTTTTGATGAAAAAGTCGAGCACAATTTGATTGATCCTATTTTGGTGACGGATATGCCGCGTGATGTGTCGCCGCTTGCCAAAACACACCGTTCCAACCCGCGCCTTGTTGAGCATTTTGATGCTTATGTGGCCGGTCTTGAGATGGGTTGCGCCTATTCGGAACTGTCGAATCCGCTGGAACAGCGCGAACGTTTTGAAGCACAGGTTAAAGCGCGCGAAGCAGGCGATGATGAAGCGCAAATGTTGGATGAAGACTTTGTCAATGCTTTGGAAAACGGGTTGCCGCCGACGGGCGGTATGGGCATGGGTATTGACCGTTTGGCTATTTTGTTGACCGGCGCCGATACCATCCGCGATGTGATTGCTTTTCCGACTTTAAGAAAGAAAGACTGATGGATAAAACCGAAGATTTAGAAACAAAACCTCAAAAATCATCCGCACTGACAAAGTATTTGACGTGTATGGTGCTGATACTTGCCGTATGTGTGATTGTTTGGTGCGGCTATGTTTTGGCAAAACCGCGTTTTGACGTATACAAAAGAGCGGCTGTCGTGATCACGTTGCCGGGCGAAAAAATTGAAACGGCAGAAAGCGAGCAAGCGCCCGTTAAAGAAATTTTTGCAGATGAAATCGAGACAGTAGCCGAAAGAGTGGCGATTGAGCCTGTTATGGTGGCAGAAAATGAGCCTCAAACAAGTAAAGAAATTTTTGAAGATGAGGTGTTGCCCGAGACAGCCCAAAACCAATCGCCCGAAGATGCGGCAGTGGTGCCGGATGATAAAAATGCCTATATTGCGGTTGTGATTGATGATGCGGGGGCCTCGCACAAACACACACAAGAGGTGATCGCGATTGATGCACCTTTGACGCTTGCTTTTTTGCCGGATAGTGAACATTTGACCGATTTGTTAAATGATGCCGTTGCAACAAACCACGAAATCATTGTGCATGTACCGATGCAACCACGTGTTGAAGCCTCGTTGGAAGAAGATACGTTAAAAGTGAGCATGGAAGATGATGTGCTTAAAGAGCACTTTTTGAGGATGTTGTCGGTTTTTGACGGTTATGATATCAAAGGTGTCAATAATCACATGGGGAGTTTCTTTACGGAAAGCGCATCGAAACTGGACGTTGTGATGCGAGTTTTGAAACAAAGAGGTTTGTTCTTTTTAGACTCCAAAACAACGCCGTATTCACAGGTTGTGGGCGTTGTGGCACTCGATGGTGTGCCGGTTGTGACGCGTGATGTGTTTTTGGATAATAACAACAATTATCAAGCAGTCATGAAACAATTGAAAAAAGCCGAGAAAATCGCCAAGAAAAAAGGATCGGCAATTGTGATCGGACACCCGAAAAGCGAGACAATCAAAGCCGTGGCAGATTGGGCAAAAACGCTTGAAAATAAAGATGTTAAGTTGGTGTATTTGAGCCGGCTTGTCGATATGCAAAACAAAAAAAATTAAAAATGGCAAAAAAAATTCTTGACGAACGATAAAAATAAAGTTATACATGCTTTACTTTCATAATGGTCCCATCGTCTAATGGTTAGGACATCACCCTTTCACGGTGGTAATATGGGTTCAAGTCCCGTTGGGATCACCAATAAAAAAGCGCCCTTAAAGGGTGCTTTTTTTGTTGCGTGACTTTAACGACGTTGAAGAAGCCATCGGTTCGGGATCGAAGTTTTTGCCAGCAAAGTCGGCAAAAGATAAGATGAGTAAGGAGATGCTGAAAGCAATGTCGCGCTCCATCCCGGCAAAGAGTTTAAAATAAATTTGAAGATCGCTTGACGTTTTTACAAGGTGTAAAAACGAGCGATGACCTAAAAGCGGGAAATTTTACGAACACGCAGCAAAAATCAAAATTTTTCGTTTCTTTGTAAAAAAATACTTGACAAAAAATCGGGGGGGGTAAACTGGAAGTAATAAAGATAGATTCTTTATTTTGATGAATAAAACAATAAGAAAGGATAAGACAATGAATATAGAAGATTTAGAATATTTAAGAGAAATGGTTGTTAAGAGCGAAACAGAGGATTTTTCAGATGAACAACTACAAAGAATTAGCGGAGCATTACGTACAAATGTAAATGCCGATGATACAACAGAGGCTTTAGATTTAACGGCTCAAATAATTTATGAACAGAGTCAATATACGGATAGATTAGGTAATGATAGAAAAGTTAATAGAGAAAATCTGCATAATTTAACAAAAGAAGTAATCTATTATGGAGAACTTTTGGGTGCAACAGATGCCCTTAAAACAGTAGATGATTTTGATTTTGCAATGGATGTTAGTAAAGAAAATATTACAGAAAAAAATGCTAATAGAGATAATTCTTTTGGTAATAGTTTTTTGGAATCGTCTTTGTATGCTTCTAAATCGCCTGAAGCAATAAAATCTATTATAGACAAAGGTGGTAAATTCAATGATGAAGTAGAGCCTAATCATATAGTTAATATATTATTAGATAGGGTCACATCAGATTATAATGGTCAATTGGAAGAATTTGGTGAAAACAGCATAAAGAATAATTTAGAAAATTTAGCCGTACTTATTGAAACCAATATGATTGAAAAAACTAAAGATT
>JAGCTK010000087.1 GCA_017963715.1 Alphaproteobacteria bacterium
ACATTCCCGAAAACGGCAATTTGCTTGATGTCGGTCAAAAAACGGTTGACTTAATTACAAGCAAAATGCAATCTTGTCAAACTTTGGTGTGGAACGGGCCTTTGGGTGCGTTTGAACTCAAGCCTTTTGATGCGGCGACCAATGCCGTGGCTATGGAAGCAGCCAAACTCACCAAAGCCGGACGTTTAACCACCGTTGCAGGCGGCGGCGATACTGTTTCTGCTTTGGAAAGTGCCGGTGTCGCACAAGATTTTACTTACATTTCAACGGCCGGCGGTGCGTTTTTGGAATGGATGGAAGGCAAGGAATTGCCCGGCGTTGCCGTATTTAAAAAATAGTCTTTCAGACAATTTTTATCATCGGTCGGAACATCAGATTGTTGAAGTTTCGACCGATTAATTTTTAAACATATCACCACCTTAAAGCCGATTTGAAATCTTCAACAATCTGTCATATTTTTTTAGATTGCTTTTTATAAAAAAACATATTATAATGAACAAATAGGATTAATATAGGACCGGATACATGAAAAAGATTTTATCCTTGTTTTTTGTTGCGTTCATGCTGTGCGGATTTGCCGCCGAAGAAGAGCGCATACATGCCTATTATGTCGACAACGACAGTGCTGATGATTGGGAAGTTTCGATTGAGACACTTGGTATCAAAGCCTATCATGCCGCAAGCGAGACAGAAGTTTGGTTGGCGGTTGATGCTTTTATGCCGAATTCGCCTTTATGCCTGTCAAACAAGCGCATTCGCGATATCAAATTTGACGTGATTATCTATAAAGTGGCTCACAAAGGTGATTCCAATTGGTCAAAAATGGTCAATCGTATGCAAATTCAATTTATCGGCAAAGGATATAACGAACAAAGACGTATTTACGGTTCTACCATCTTAAAAGATTCGGCACAGGTCAAAGTCGGTGAAACCGTCAATGTCGGAACATTGCAGTTTTTAGCTCCTTATCCTTGCAGAGATGTGGATCAGATGCGTATGCGTGTCAGCAACATCATCGTCCGCGGACGTGCCTTACCGACACTTGATATCAAATTAAAACTCAAACAAAAAATGTTATGATCTCAAGTGATAGAACATACATTAACGAGGAAGTAAAATTCCTCGTATTTTTTATGAAGCCCGGCTGTTGAAAACGCGTCAGCCGGATATATATTATTTTACACATAAAACAGGACATACCGATGGAAGTTTTTTTATTTATTGCACTTGTCTTTATTTATATCTTAACGGCTTTTGCTGTCCCCGATTTGATTGTCAAACGCGTATGGCTCTTGGGCTTTGTTGCCGCTTTTGCTTTGACGGCGATATCAATTATGTTTATCAGCACAGGCAAGCAAACAGTTTTGATGCAGGAAAGCGAAATGAATTGGTATTATTTTTTATACCTGTTCGGCTCGATGGCCGTTATTTTAGGCTTGATCAATTTATGGATTTATCGAAAAGGTGTTTTGAATCTGTTTACCCGCACGGATGAAGATGATGATTAAATCGCAAATCTCTGTAATGTGCGCGCGATTTCCGTTTCACTCAACAAATCCGGCAACACAATGCCGTTTGGCACCAATGCATTATAAAAAACATAAAGTGGCGCTCTTAAATGTTTGAATTCTTTGAAAAATGCAATCATTTCAGGCGTGGTGTTCGTGGCATCCGTTTTGATATATTCCAAAGGATAAATTTTGCCGAGCCGACGAATATTCGAGGCATTGAGCGCCGTCAGACGATTATAAACACAACTCAAACACGCTTCATCATTAACGGCAACCACAACATTTTGGCCGTTTTCAATCGCTGATTTGATTTTTTCAAGTGAGATGAGTGTCTCGGTCGGCACGGGAGCCAATTTTTGCAATTTGTGTGCAAAAACATTGACCGTTAAAGCCATCAACACAAGAACAACACCGGTCGCAGACCTGATTTGGATGATACTTAAATCCGTGCGATAGAGTGCAGATAAAAAGTTCATCAAATATTTAAGAACGGAAAATGCCAACAATCCCCAAAATACGGCCTTCATGCTTCCTGTCAGTCCGAGTTGCGCAGATATATAAAAAATAACCACGGCAATTGCCAAGCCGAGCATCATATCCGAAGAGACAATCCACCCTTTTCGCCCCTTGTCGCTAAAGGCTTTTTTCCGCCAAAACGCCAGCATATCCGGCACCAATAATCCGCCTACCAGGCCAAAGCCTGCATATACCTTCAAAATGTCGGATGTATCTGTTAAGGAAAGCATCAAAGTTTGCTGATATGGTGTGATGACAAGACACAGCATCAACACACACCATAAACCGCGCGTTACTCCGCAGATAACATCCCCTGCCTTGCCTTTTGATATCGGCCAATCACGTCGCCAAAAATAGAATATCATACAACTCAGCACAATACCCAAATAACACAAATTGTGTGTGAGGTTGATATAAAACAAATCAGGATTGTGTTTCAAAGCATAAAAAACAAAACCGATAAATGCCGTTAAAACAACGGTTTTAGATATGGTTCGCATCAGTTTTCGTTTCCACGAATATCCCACATCCGACATCGCGGCCGCCAATGTATAAA
Organism: Alphaproteobacteria bacterium; assembly: GCA_017963715.1. Taxonomy (GTDB): domain Bacteria; phylum Pseudomonadota; class Alphaproteobacteria; order RF32; family CAG-239; genus UBA1254. The sequence continues at coordinate 2,584 of JAGCTK010000087.1, forward strand.
ACCCAAATGGCATCAAACAAAACAAAATGCCTACACAAAATGCACTCAACAATATCTTAAACGGCAATGCAGACGTCGATTCCACCCATGTTTTTTCCAAACCGATGGTCTGTTTGAGAAAGGCAAAACTGTTGAGGCGCAGATAATACGTGAGCGGCGTTTTTTCAAAATTTTCAAAGCCGTTTTCGACATTGACCTGCACAAAGATTTGATGATTGGCCAAAATAATTTTGGGCACGCCGAATGTGCTGTGATGACCGTTATCGAGCAAAAACAGCCAATTTTTGACGGATGTATCGTATGAAAATTCAAAATTGAGTTGATGTGTCGCGGCATCATACGATGCTTTTTTAAGCGCAACATATTTGTTGTGTGCTTTGGGCATGTTATAATAACTTTGGCGAATAAATTGCAACATTGATGATTTGACGTCATCACCTGTTTCATCATTTTGAATATCAAGCGACAAGTTCATTTTTTTAGCAGCACAATTTAACTCAAAATCGCAATCGTCAAAACCGAGCGCGGCCTCAAAATATGTCGGCTGAGACGGATTTTCCAGTTTAAGTTTAATGATAAAAGCAAAATCACCGGCATACACGCCGACCGCATTTTCACCGGATGTTTGCCACGGCATCGGATATAACACCTCATACGATTTGATATTTTGCATATGGTCAAGTGCAATGACCGGCGCGTTCTGCCCGTCATCTTTTGGGATACCCAACATCAAACGGTGGTTTGGCACCACAATATGCAAAGCGGTCAAGACTTCTTCGGCTTGTCCTGTTCGTGCCAATTCCGAAATCAGACGGGCGCGATAGCCGTCTTCATCTTCCACCCATACGCCGACGCCGGCATTACCAACAAAAGGATTAGGTAGCGTCACGCCGTAAGAGGTTAGTTTTGAAAACTCAATTTTTTCAAACATTTCCTGAAATTTTTCAAAATCCGTTTTTTTACGATGTTTGTCCGCGTCACGCTTGAGTTTTGCTTCCCATGATCTGATTTCGCGCAAG
>JAGCTK010000088.1 GCA_017963715.1 Alphaproteobacteria bacterium
AGCCCGAGGATGACAATATAAAAAAAGAGCCCGGGGATGACAGAAAAAAGCCAAAGAATGATGATAATATGTGTTTGAGAAAGAAAAATGTTTAGCGTTTTTCGTTATATGAAACAAAAATCGATTCATCGGCCAAAATAACGGGTTTGACCTCTATGATTTTGGCGTCATCGCACTCCAATTGGAAAGGCGCGCAAATTTCAAAAATATGTTTGGACATGTGTTGTTTTAAGTTGTTCCAATGTTCAACTTTTTCAAAACAGGGGTGTTGCATGTCAAAAACTTCGGTCGCAGTCGGCAAGTTTTGAAGTTGCTCCTCTTTAGCGTTAAAAAGCCTGCAATACGCATCATTAAAGGCTTTTAATCTGCCATCGGGATAAAAAATCAAAACGGCCTCACTCAAAGCATCCAAAATATTTTTTTGCACACTCATCAATTCGGCAATCATACGCTCGGCGGCCAGTTTGTCGGACACATCCTCATAGGCAAAAATCAACCCGTTCGGATGTTGTGCAACCAAACGACGAATGGTGCGACCGTCAGGCAAGTGTAACAGGTTTTCTTTGGGTTCAATCAGCGTGCCGAAAAGTTGTTCTTCCTGTGCCTTATAGGCCTTAAAATCGCTGACTTCCGGCAACATTCTTTTGGCTCTGAGCGTGTTCAAAAATGAAGCGTATGTCATTTTGGCATCAAGAGCGGCCGCTTCAAGATGCCACATATCTCGAAACGCGGGGTTATACAAGATAAGGTGCGCGTGATTGTCAAAAATCGCAAAAGCACTGCCGAGCGATGACAAAACTTCCAAATGCGCGTTTTGGTGCGTCTTAAAATCGCGCCGTATCGTATCAAGCGTCGTGACATCGGCCAAATAACCGACGGTGCCGATTTTATCCAACTCGTCGGCATTATGAAACGGGGTTTCGTGCAATTCGAAATATCGGATTTGACCTTGACTGATCAGTTGAAAATTTTGCACTTGAGGCCGGTTTGTTTGAAGCGCGAGTTGTGCCAAATCACGCGCGGTTTTTGAAAACGCTTTATCGGCTTCTTTGTCGGACAAGAACAAGGTTTGAAACTGTTTGTTGTAAGCGGCCAAATCCAATTTTTCATCTCGGATGTAACACGGGATTTGAATGTGATCAAACAGGTCTTGTAAGGTTTTGATATTTGCGTCTTGCGCATTGATTTTGTCTTGCAATTCTTCGATTTTGATTTGTTCGGCACTTAAATCGCGAAACCACAGCATATCGCTGTATAAACTGCCGTCGGGCCCGTTGATGCGATTGGAAAAAATGCGAATTTTCTTTTTTAAATTTTTAACTTGGAAGGTGCTTTCAAAAGTAATGCCGTCCGATTGCATTAAGGCCAAATATTTTTTGAGTTTGCGGGCGTCTTCCTTGTAAAAAACGTCTAACACATCTTCAAACGTGGCGTTTTTGCCCTGTTTTAAGTCAAGCATAACGGCCAATCTTGACGAGCATTTTTCGCGCACGCTCTTTTGCGGCGTTTGGATTTGATCATCGGGATAAATAAAAGCAAAGTACCCGTCTTTTGAGGCAAAAATCGTTTCGGCATAACGTTGCTTGTCGCGATTGAGAAAATAGTTTTTTTGCTTGAGGCGCAAAATTTTGAAACGAAAATCAACAAGTATCGCAAGCGTGACTGCAAGCAATACCGTGCCGACATATAAAAGATTGATGAGTGTATCCGTATCCATATCGCGTCGATTTTTAAAAAATAATCATTGTTTACGGCGAAATTTTATCGTATAAAAACGGACAGGTAAATATCTTTTTTGAGATTCGGTGAATAACAATGAAAACGCTTGCCTTTGATACCACAACCGGTTTTTGTTCGGTGATGCTGACCGACAATCAAAACGTTCGCGACGTATTTTGTGAACCTTTAGTGTTCGGTCAAAGCGAACTTTTGATGGTAAAAATTAAAGAAATGTTGGATGCGGCCTGTTGGCATGTCAGAGATTTGGATTTGGTCGCAGTCTGCACCGGCCCGGGCTCATATACGGGGTTGCGCTCAAGTATTGCAGTGGCGCGTTCGTTCGGTTTGGCCTCTCCAAAGACAACGATTGCGGGCGTCAATGCTTTTGACGTGTATGCTAAGGGTTCGCCGGCTGATAAAAGAGCCGATTTGAACGCGGTGATTGTTGAAACAAAGCGCGAAGACTTTTATGTCGCCTATTATAATAAAGATTTGAAAGTTTTAGAAAAGGGTAAAACAGCGTTTGCGCAAGATATCATCCTTGATATCGGCAATAAAAGGGTGAGCCTGTGCGGTGACGGTGTGTCGCGGTTTTTATCACTTACAAACGGGCTTAATACAGAACACGCCGTTTGTGATGAAAAACCATCTGTCGAAACACTTGGAAGCATTGCGGGCGAAAGATTTGCGGCCGGTTCGGTCGATTTTCCGCATCCGGTATATTTAAAGTCGGCAGATATCTGTGTAAAATAAAAAAAAGACTGGAAATTTATATCAGATGACTGTATTTAAAAAGAAAAGCAACAATATCAAATAATAAGAGGTTGAAACGTGAAAAAATCAGAGTTAGTTTCTAAAATTGCAGGGCAAAATCCGCATTTGACACTCAAAGAAGTCGATAAAATCGTGACGGTGGTGTTTGATGAAATCATTCATGCTTTGGCGGCTAAAAATCGCGTTGAATTTCGCGGATTCGGCACGTTTTCGGTGCGCTCGCGTGGGCCGCGCATTGCCAAAAATCCGAAGACCGGTAAAAAGGTGGAAATCGGGGTGCGCCATATTGTGCATTTCAAAACAGGCAGAGGCTTGCTCGGCCAACTCAATGCCAAAAAATAAAAACTTGGAGAAATTGATATGAAGTTTATTCGCAGTCTGATAGAAATTCCGTTGTTTGTCGTGGTGCTTGTGATGGCTGTCATCAATGACGGTTTTACAACGTTTATCTTAAAGCCGTTGCATATCAATGTGACGATTTCAATCAGTGTGTTGATTTTGGTGCTGTTTTTTGTGGGCTATTTTATCGGAAGACTTGACGGATATGTAGCCAATGCACCGTTGCGTGCGATGTTGCGTGCGCATAAAAAAGCCAATAAGGTGTTAAACAAAGAGCACGACAAACTCAATAAAGAGCATGATAAATTGCATGCCGATTATTCGTCATTGCAACATGATTTGACACAACTCAAAGAGCAAACTGCCGCCGAAACTAAGGCGCAAATGTGGGCAAAGTTTTTAAGTCTGTTTAAGTTTAAGAAAAATTAAACACGATTGAAAGTGTTGAATAATGAACTGGTTTATCAATATCGTTCGCCCGAAAATTCAAAAGACGACGCCGAAAGAGATTGCAAACAATATGTGGCTTAAATGCCCGAATTGCAATCAGATGTTGTTTTCAAAAGAATTAAAAAATCGCTTTATGTCTGCACCTCATGCGGACACCATTTGAGACTGTATGTCGATAAGCGGCTGAAAATGCTGTTTGATAATGAAGAATTTACTTTAATTGATTTGCCGGTTTTAGTTGATGATCCTTTAAAATTTAAGGATTCGCAGAAGTATGTTGACCGCTTAAAAAGCAATCGTAAATCAACCGAAAATCAAGACGCCTTAAAAGTGGCTGTCGGGTTGATCGGCGGCGTGGAATGCGTGGTGGCGGTGATGGACTTTTCGTTTATGGGCGGTTCGATGGGGACGGTTGTCGGTGAAGGCATTGTCAAAGCTGCCGAATTGGCTTTGAAGAAAAAAATTCCGTTTATCACCGTGGCATCATCGGGCGGTGCGCGCATGCAGGAGGGCATTTTGTCTTTGATGCAGATGGCACGCACGGTGGCGGCCGTTAATATGCTTAAAGAAAAGGGCATTCCGTTTATTTCAATCTTGGCCGATCCGACGACGGGCGGCGTATCGGCTTCGTTTGCGATGCTCGGTGATGTTAATATTGCCGAGACGGGCAGTTTAATCGGTTTTGCCGGCCAGCGCGTGATTGAGCAGACCATTCGCGAAAAATTGCCTGAAAACTTTCAGCGTGCGGAATATTTAAAAGAGCACGGTATGGTTGATATCGTGGTTGACAGACCGAATTTGAAAGATGAATTGGTCAAAATCTTGAAGATTTTAACAAACAAAAACAAAGTTCCGGCCGAAAATGCGGCTCAGTTATCAGACGTTGAATAAAAATGTCATGATGTCGCCGTCACGGACAACGTAATCTTTGCCTTCAGACCGGATTTTGCCGGCTTCTTTGCAAGCCTGTTCACCGCCTAATGTGATGTAATCCTCATAAGATATTGTTTCGGCTCGAATAAAGCCGCGCTCAAAGTCGGAGTGAATAATACCGGCACACTCAGGCGCTTTTGAGCCTTTCAAAAATGTCCAAGCGCGCACTTCTTTGGGCCCGGCGGTAAAATATGTTTGCAAGCCGAGCAGTTCATACCCTGCTTTGATGATTTTAGAAAGGCCCGTTTCGTTTAAGCCCAAACTTTGCAAAAACTCTTGCTTTTCGGCGGGATCATCGAGTTGAGCCACTTCAGATTCAATCTCGGCCGAAATAATAACGGCTTTGGCATTTTCTTTGGCGGCCTTTTCAAAAACAACCTCTGAAAAGCGATTGCCCGTTGCGGCCGAATTTTCATCTACGTTGCAGACGTATAAAACGGGTTTTGATGTTAAAAGTTGAAGCATTTTATACTGTTTATATTCATCTTTTTGCGCTTCATCGGGTGCGGCAACGCGTGCCGGTTTGCCCTGTTTTAAGGCATTTAAGACGGGCTCAATAACGGCTTGCTGCAATTTGGCTTCTTTATCGCCGCCGCGGGCTTTTTTGACGATTTGATCGATTCTTTTTTCAAGCGATTCCAAATCGGCCAGCATCAATTCGGTCTCGACGATTTCGGCATCACGCAACGGGTCAATCGAGCCTTCGACGTGAGTGATGTTGTCATCTTCAAAGCAGCGCAAGACATGGATAATGGCATCTGTTTGGCGAATATTGGCCAAAAACTGATTGCCGAGGCCTTCACCCTTGGAGGCACCTTTGACAAGGCCCGCAATATCGACAAATTCAAGTTGTGTCGGCACAATGCTTTTGGGGTTGACGAGCGCAACCAATTTATCCAAGCGCTCATCCGGCACAGCGACACGGCCGGTATTCGGCTCAATCGTGCAGAACGGAAAATTGGCTGCCTGTGCGGAAATTGTGGCTGTTAAAGCATTAAAAAGAGTCGATTTGCCGACATTAGGCAACCCGACAATACCGCAATTAAAACCCATGTTGTTGTCCTTTATTAAAAAAATGTGTTGGTGCTGTTATAGCCAAAGTCTTTTGAAATTGCAACAAAAATTATGGCGGTCGCCGGTCAATTCTAAAAACGGAAGAAATATGGGGTTTCGAGAGGTTGCGGCGCCAATTTTTGATAAACAACGGCCGCATCTTTGCCGAAAATTTCGGGCATCTGAGCGGGTGTCATCTGATTTTGATAAGTTTCCGGCTCAAATTTTTGCGAAGCAGCGTCAACGGTGCGCAAACCATTTTGTGTGACTTCAACAATATCTAAACGGTGCATATTGGTGCCGTCGGGATTGATTTTGAACATGCCGTTGATGCCGATATAACCGTCGGTACTCGTGATATATTCATTAAGATGTCTGACATCTTTCGTACTCAAAACGGAGGCAAGCGCCACCGCATCATAAGCATAGGCATACAAACTGCTCGGTATGCTGCCGAATAAATCTTTGTATTTTGCGTTGAAATAATCGGCGTGGACACGGGATATTGTCGGATAAACGGCGTGATACAACGTTGTTTCCTTGGTCAAATTTGTGTTTTCCCAAACGGATGTGCCGATAAACAATACATGCGGATATGACACGTCATAATAGCCGAATGTTCCCGAAATGGCTTTGAGACGATTGCCCGTTTCGGCAATCAAAACCGTATCAAAATCACGCGTTGCGATCATTTGCTCAACAAATTCCGAAAATTCAAGCGTTGACGGGTCGTAAAAACCGATTTTTTTAACGCTTGCACCGCTTGCTTGTGCAGCATCAAAGGCAGATTTGGCAATATTGAGGCCGGATGCGGAATCGGGAAGTGCCAATGCCAAATTGAGGTGTCCTTTTTTGGCAGCATAGGCAACAATGCGGCGAACCTGCTCATCAGACAAAAGGCCTAATGTGTAAATACCGTTGCCGAGCACTTGCGGCGAGGTTGAAAACGAAATAACCGGCACATTTTCGCGCTTGGCAAGCGGCGAAACGGCAGACACCTCTTCGGATGTTAATGGCCCCAAAATCATTTGTGCCTGATTGGAAACAGCCTCATGAAAAGCCTCGCTTGCGCCTTTTGGTGTGCTGCCGGTATCGTAATAACGAATTTCAAGATTTTGGGCGGCAACATCCTCCAATGCCATCATAGCCGCATTTTGCAAACCTTGGCCGTAGGTTGAGGCTTTGCCGGACAACGGAAGCAACATTGCCACCTTAAAAGAATCGCGTTTTAATTCTTCGGAGGGAATCGAAAATTGCGACATGTCAACAACATCAATCCGTTGTTGCGGTTGGGGCGCGAAAACATGCGAACAACCGAATAAAATCAAGACCATAAAACAGAGAGTTATTTTTTTTAACACTTGCAATTTTCCTTTAAATGAAACAATATGCCTTTATATAATTTAAAAAAAACCAAAAGTAAAGAGTTATCCATGCTCAAAAGCGGACTTTATATCGTGGCAACACCGATCGGCAATTTGGAAGATATAACCTTGCGTGCCCGTAAAGTGTTGGAGTTGGCTGATATCATCGCGTGCGAGGATACGCGTGTGGCCAAAAAATTGTTGACACTGCTTGGTATCAAAACCGATAAAAAATTTGTGTGTTATGAAGACCATCGTGAAAATGCGGTGGCACAGGAAATTGTTTCGATGATAGAGGATAATCATGCCGTTGCCTTAATCAGTGACGCGGGTTGTCCGCTGATTTCGGATCCGGGGTATCGGTTGGTGAGATTGTGCCGCGAAAAAGATATTTATTTGACGGTGATACCGGGCGCGTCTGCGGTTATTTCGGGCTTGCAGATGTCGGGTCTGCCGACAAACAGATTTATGTTTGCGGGGTTTATACCAAACAAAGTGCAGGGGCGCGAAAAACTGTTTGCGGAACTTAAAAACATCAATACAACGCTGGTGTTTTATGAAACCGCTCCCAGATTGCCGGATACCTTAAAATCAATGCAAAAGATTTTTGAAAAACGCGAGATTTGTGTCGCGCGCGAATTGACCAAAATGTATGAAGAATGCTTGAACGGGCAGGCCGCCGAACTGATTGAACGATTGGAAAAAAATCCGGTCAAAGGCGAAATTGTGATCATTGTTTCGCCGCCGCTTGAAAATGAAGAAGCTGTTGATGTTGAAGCAGAACTGAAAAAACGTTTGCCTTTGATGAGTGTGAAAGATGCCGCTAAAGAAGTGGCCGCACTCGGCGGCTTGAAAAAAAACGAAGTTTATGAAACGGCGTTAAGGCTGAAAAATGAATAACAAAACCACAGGCTCGATCGGTGAATTTTTGGCACGCAGTTTTTTGCGGCTCAAAGGTTATCGAATTGTCGAAAAAAATTATGTGACGGGCCGTGGGGTC
>JAGCTK010000089.1 GCA_017963715.1 Alphaproteobacteria bacterium
AGCCACAAGACTTACGCATTTTTTGAAAGATAATCAATCGCATCTTTCACGGTTAAGATCTTTTCTGCGGCATCATCCGGAATTTCACAGCCTAATTCTACATCGAAAGCCATCACAAGTTCCACCGTATCCAAGCTGTCAGCACCTAAATCATCGATGAAGCTGGCGCTTTCAACAACTTTGGATTCTTCGACGCCCAAATGTTCGGCAACGATCTTTTTAACGCGATTTGCGGTATCAGTCATGTATTTAAACCTCAAATAAAATTAAAACAAATTTCAGACTTCAAGACAGTCTTGATTGACTTGTTATCAAATTTATCTTGTTTTGACAAGCCTTTTTTCTCAATTACCCAAAAAAAAGTATTCAAAATGTTATAATATATTGATTTTTAACAAATTTTTTTTTGCTTTTTCAAGGCCAATCCGTGTATAAAACCTTATATTCTTGCAATATTATATAGAGTTTTTTAACCATTTGATGCCATAATCTCTCATAGAGTTTGGTTGACGGGAAACGATTAATGAAGCGCGTTTCTGAAAGCGGACGCTCCTTTTTGAGCACCATGGGCCTTGTGTTTGCCATCACGAGTATTGTTTTGATGGCTGGCGTGGGATATTCGTTTTATTGGCACTATCAAAAAATTTGTGAAATCACCGGTGCCATCGGTGACTTTTTTCGCGAATATCAAACAAACGCAGCCGATTTGATCAAAACACAGGCACACATGAACGGACCCTTGTTTTTGAAAAACTACGGTATGGTCAAAGACTGCAGCGAATCTACGAGTATGTTTGACCATTCCAAAGTGGTGTGCAAATTTCCGCTCGGTGAATGGGATTTGAACACTTCATTTGACGAACCTTATCTTCACACCCAAGTTTATGTCCATTTCAATGATCCGTATAAACGCTTATCCTGCCAACAATTTTTAAATGTCGCATGGCAAGATATTTTACCCTCGTATTTTTGGGGCGAAAACGGTTATATCGGCGTGATCGCCGAAGATACAAAAGGAAAGATGTATTTTTCACACAACCTATCCTATATACAAAATGACGGCGCACAAAAAAGACCGACACATGATCACACCAGACAGGTTTGTAAATTATGTCGTAAAAGTCGTTATTGCAGCGTTATTTTTTCTTTTGAGATTAAAGAGACAGATTTATCACAAGTCAATTTTCCGGCTGAGTTCGCCGGCGACAAAAGCAACTCAGACAAACTTCACCCCTCGAAAGTCCAAAAAAACGGCAACACTTACACCAAAACAACCGGCGACATTTCGGAAGTTGTCACCTATGGACAAAACGGCACTTTCAGCGGCACCGTTTATACCGGCGGCTCTGTCGATTTTGTGTATGACGGGACCTATACACCGCAAGGTATTACATCATATACCCGTTATGCCAGCGGTGACCGCTCAAAAATTGACAAGCAAATCAACAATATCGCCTACGACAGCAAAGGACATGTTCAGTCGTATCAAAAAGGTGCACAAAAGTTTTTGCTCATCGGCAATGCCGATGATTGTTTGATTGTCGATGAAGACAACAATGCCAAACATCTTGGCAAATGCCAAGAGTTGTTTAACAATGAGGTATCATCATTTACGCTCGACTATGATGAACAAGGTCGTTTGCGCACAGTCAAACATGAGGGGGCACAAGATGATTCTTATACATTGACGTATGATGAGACAAGCGGTGCGCTTAAAGAGTATTGTCGTCAGTCCGACGGACAATGTTTTGATATTAAAGACAATCAGACCCTCCAAGATATTTTGGCTGCCGATATTCCCTCAACGCTCGATCAATTGACAACCCGCTACGATCTTTCAGACGACAAACCTCAAAAGCCAAAACGCCGTATTTATACCAAAGAAGAAGCATTGAAAGCCGTTAAGGAAACCGGCAACACCGTCAGAATGAAGTTCAAATAACATACCTTATTTCAAAACTTTCACATCGCTTGGCTCAAGGCGTTTAAAAAAAATATTGACATTCATACAAAAACTCTTTAAGTAATAAAGCCAAGCTCCGATGGCGAAATTGGTAGACGCGCATGCTTCAGGTGCATGTTGGGGGTTCCCAGTGAAAGTTCAAGTCTTTTTCGGAGCACCATTTTTTTTAAATAAACCGCAATCAACAATATATGATTATACTCGGATACGCATTTACCGTCATTAACTATGTTTTTTATTGTCTCAGCCGCTTTTTAGTGCATAAAAAAAGCATTCTGCTGATGGATTTGGTGGCAAAAATATTTACGATTTTAGGCCTTTATTGCCTCAATTCTTTAAGCGGTGCTTATTCTTTTGCCGTCACCTTTTTGCTTTTGATTGTTGCCAACATCAAAGAACGACTCAACAAAACGTGGATGGCGGGATTTGTCATTTTTCAGGCTTTATATGCGCTCATTTTGCTGTTGCAATTTGAGGGCTTACCTTCCGTGCTGATTTGCATATCGGCTTCGCTTAATTTGCTGTGCATTTGGTTTTTGGCGCCGCAAAACATGCGCTTGCTCGGCATTTTTAACTGCATCATATTTTTGTGTTATCAAATCAGCATCAAAAACTGGGCCGGATTGATTGAAATATTGGTCATCTTAAGCAATCTTGCGGCTTATCTCAAATATAGAAATAAGAAGGCATAAGCAAAAAGGCTATTGCGCGTCCGGTTTGGTCGGTTTTTTTTGAAATTTATTAAACCGATGTTGCACCGGCTTGCCCCGATAAGACAAATTCCGTTTGATAATCTCGTCAAACATGCTCATGATAAAACTCAACATCAAAACGATTGAAATCATCAGATACGAAACAAAGAATACCCATGAATGCGGATAAAAACGCATCACTGCATGTGTGATTTGTGCCCATCCGTCCAATGTAAACACTTGAAGGAGCGTTAATGTTGCCATCGGCAACGATTCAAAATTCAAAATATGCCCACCAAACAAGTTGACCGATATAATGGCAAACACATACAAAAACACACCGAATATCAGCGCAAAGGCCACAAAATTTGGCAATAAGGCTCTTAGGCATCCTAAAATATGTTTTAATCTTGAAAATCGATTAATATATTTTAAGATTCTGAACAAACGGAAAGCGCGAAAGATGATAAATGATGAGGCAAATGAAAACGAAGAAACAGCCACCACCGTCAGATCAAAAACATTCCATTTCGATGTAAAAAACTCTCGGCCGTAAACATAAAGTTTTAAGACCATTTCAACAATAAAAATGGCAAGAAAGAGCCTGTCAATCAAAAACAATAAACCGCCGAAATTGGTGTTAAAATACGGCGATGTCATCATGCCGAGTGTCACCGAGTTGATGCAAATCAGCATCAGGATAAACAAATCAAAATGTTTTGTTTCAATAAATTTTTTGACCTTTTCACGATCCGCAACAATTTTTTGTGACATAGCAAAACTCCCTATCAGATATTATAGGCCACAGTTTACACAAAGCAAAAAAAAATACAACC
>JAGCTK010000090.1 GCA_017963715.1 Alphaproteobacteria bacterium
TACAAGAAAAAACAACAGCCTGTAAAATACTTAAATATTCTTGCTGATTCGCACATATTGGCGTTTTTGATGGATTTTCGATTAAATTTTCAACACTCTCATCTAAAACACAATTTCCCATAAAATGACGGATAAATGCCACTTTTGCCGCATTCAAATCTGCCGTATCATAGCCTACCAAGCCAAGCAGTTCGACCTCATCATTTAGGGTGATTTTTGAGGCATATTTTTTGTGATACCACACGCCCAAGCCGCGCCTTGACAAGTAGCCCCAAGGAAAGGCTTTTCCCGGATCGGCCTTGCGAAGAGGCGCAATATCCGAATGGCCTAAAATGCGCTCTTTTTTGATGTGATATTTTCTTTGAAGGCGCTGACACAAACGAATTAAGGCCGAAATTTGCCGCATCGGATACGGCTCTTGTCCAAAGTTTTTCGAGCAAAGTTCAATCCCTATCGAACGGTCATTTAAGTTTGTCTGCCCCTGCCAAAAACTAAGCCCCGCATGCCAAGCACGTTGGCACTCATCAACAAATTGATAAATCTTGCCTTTTTCATCAATCAGGTAATGGGGTGAAACTTCGTGTTCTCTAAAACTTTCGATTGCCTCTTTCACATCAAACGCAACCGCATGAATCACAATCGTGTCGATTGTGGCATTTCGCATGTCAAAATAGGGCAAATCAATCCGTTTCATTTTACCTCTCAAGTTTTTTATATTTTAAGCGGTGCGGTTTGACGGCGTCTTCACCCAAACGACGTTTTTTGTCTTTTTCATATTCTTCAAAATTGCCCTCAAACCACTCAACATGCCCCTCGTCTTCATAGGCTAAAATGTGTGTGGCCAAACGGTCTAAAAACCAGCGGTCGTGTGAGGTTACCAAAACACAGCCCGGATAGGCCATAATGCCTTCTTCAAGCGAGCGTAAGGTATCAACATCCAAATCATTTGTCGGCTCATCAAGCAAAATGACATTTGCGCCTTTTTTGAGCATTTTTGCCAAATGCACCCTGTTGCGTTCACCGCCGGATAATTGGCCGACTTTCTTTTGCTGGTCACTGCCCTTAAAGTTAAACTGTCCGACGTATGCGCGAGACGGCATCTGCTTTTTGCCCAAAATCATCACATCAAGCCCGTCGGATATTTCTTCCCACACGGTTTTATTTTCAGACAGTTCGTCACGCGTTTGGTCGACATAACCGAGATCGACCGTATCGCCCTAGCGAATTTCGCCGGAATCAGGCTTCTCTTGTCCCGTAATCATCTTAAAAAGTGTTGTTTTGCCGGCTCCGTTCGGCCCGATAATGCCGACAATCGCACCCTTTGGAATTTTAAACGATAAATTGTCAATCAAAACCCTGTCGCCATAGGCTTTTGAAATATTTTTGGCCTCTATTACCAAATCACCCAAACGCTCCGTCATCGGGATATTGATGTAAGCGTGCGTGATTTTGTCTTTGGAAGCCTCTTGCAACAGTTCATCATACGCATTGATACGCGCTTTAGATTTTGCCTGTCTTGCTTTCGGATTTTTTTGAATCCACTCCAGTTCATTGGCAAGTGTTTTTTGACGCGCGGATTCTTCTTTGGCTTCTTGTTCTAAGCGCTTTTGCTTTTGCTCTAGCCATGATGAATAATTGCCCTCGTAAGGGATACCCTGCCCGCGATCAAGTTCTAAGATCCAGCCCGTGACATTGTCCAAGAAATATCTGTCGTGGGTTACCATCACAACTGTGCCCTTATAATCTTTGAGGTGCTGTTCAAGCCATGCGACAGATTCGGCATCCAAATGATTGGTCGGCTCATCCAAAAGCAGTAAATCAGGCTTGGATAAAAGCAGTCTGCAAAGGGCGACGCGTCTTTTTTCACCGCCTGAGAGTTTGGTTACATCAGCGTTTTTATCGGGACAACGTAGTGCATCCATCGCAATTTCAACATTGCGTTCCAAATCCCAACCGCCGACGGCCTCTATTTTTTCGGAAAGTTCGGCCTGTTTTTCAATGAGTTTGTTCATCTCATCGTCACTCATCGGCTCGGCAAATTTTAAGGAGATTTCTTCAAAACTTTTAAGCAAATCCCTAACTTCACCGACACCGTCCATCACGTTTTCCATCACGTTCTTTTTAGGGTCTAACTTCGGCTCTTGTTCCAAATAGCCGACCTTGACACCATCGGCCGCCCAAGCCTCACCGTTAAACTCTTTATCAACACCTGCCATAATTTTTAAAAGTGTTGATTTACCGGCACCATTAACACCTAACACACCGATTTTGGCACCCGGTAAAAATGAAAGAGTGATACCCTTAAACAGTTCTTTTCCGCCCGGAAAAACCTTGCTTAAATTTTGCATCACAAAAACATATTGATACGCTGGCATAAATATTGTTCCTTTTTTTGATTTAATAGACGTCTCTTGCGCGACGCTCGTTCAATGCTTTTTTATAGTTCGGATCGTTCAAGATTTTGCTATGCATATTTTCATACTTTTTAATCATTTTTTCACGCGCTGTCGGATCTTTTTTATACACAAGCGTCGGATCATAAGGCTTGCGCGGTGAGATGGTTTTGCCGTCCGGCATTTTGATACTGCCGTCACCGTATAAAACCGCCTTAAAAATCTTTTGTTCATTAAACGAATCATTAATACTGCGGCAACCGCTCATGCCGTCTCTGATTTTGGATATAAAGGCATCAACTTTGGCATCATTGTAGGCACGCATACCTTCTTCCTGCATCACATCGTTTTTGGCTTTGGTAACCAAAATAGCACGAGCCAACATCTCATATGTATCGTATTTTGAAGCATTACAAGCCAGCCCTTGCCCCGACACAAAACCTAAGGCTTTGACTTCCTCAATATACGTCGGCTCGGCCGCATGGGCTGAAAACGCCACCAATGCTGAGCAAAAACTCAATATCAACTTTTTCATATTTTCATACCTTTGACAATGTTAAATTAAGTTTTAAAATACACCAAATAAGTAAAAAAGCAATTAATACCGACACTATTCACAAACACACTGACCGCCATCGTCAAATTTTTAAAATCCCTCTTGACCAAAAATTTTATTATGCTAATCTAAGGCGTTTGTGAAAATTTTAAAAAGCGGAGAACCGTTTTGCTTTGTGATAAAAAAGTGATTATTTGGGATTTGGACAACACGCTTTATCGCATCACGCCCGAAATTGCCGACACGTTGGATGAAACAATGGCCATCGCGCTCATTGAAGATTTAAATGTGCCGTTATCACTTGAAAAATGCAAAGAACTCGTCAAGCAATCATATAAAATTTATCGCGACGGCGGGGAATATTTTTATCAAAACTATGGCATTAAACCTAAAGATTTGTCTTTTTATTACAACAAGCGCAATCCCGTTCACTTGATTGATCCTTATCTTGGTCTCGCCGAAAAATTGAAAAAAATCGGTTTGGAACAATATATTTTTACGGCAAGCAACCGCGAAACAACCATTCGAATTTTAAAACATATCGGTTTATACGACATGTTTTGTGATCGTTTTTACAGTGTCGAAGATTTCGGTGTTTACAAAAAAAATGAAAATGCCCACGTTTATCGCAAGTATTGTGAAAAAATAGGTTTTAAGCCGGAAGATTGTATTTTTGTGGATGACAGTTATTCCAATTTGGAATTTGCCAAAGAAGCCGGCATGACAACCGTTCGAATCTATTATCAAAACAATTCCGCCGGTGACAAACCCTATATCGATATGGCTTTCAAGGGTGTTGAAGCGTGTATTGAAGCCCTCAGTTGCGCAACACAACAGGCTTCATAACTTAAAATTTACTCACACAAACTCTGTTCGTAGTCATAATTTTCCTGATTATCCAACTTGATTTGTTCATGCTTGATTTCGGCTTTAATTTCTTCAAGCAATGGTTCAATGGCCGCAAGATATTTTTTTTGCAGACTTTCTTGAGCCGCTTCAAGCGATATGTCATCCTGTCCGCGTCCGGCCACCGTATATTTTTTGACCGTTTCAAGAAACTGCTCTTTAATTTTGGGTAAATAATGTTCCCACACTTCAATATTGATTTGCTGATGCGTTTGTTCGTGTCTTAAGGTCACCTCATACGCACACGTCCCTTTTTTGATGTGGCGCGCAATATAAATAATCGGATCTTTGATACCGAGCGTTAATTTGATATCCGTCGGATAATAACACGTGACACCGTCATTGAAACTCTTTTTTTCAATTTCAAAATCAAGAACGGTGGTTAAATTATAAGTCGAAAGACCGTTGATATGATGCCCTTCGCCTAAGCGCCCGCCGTATTCTTTTTGATGCAAACGTTCCAATGTGGCCGATACTTTTGAATAATCATACCTCAACGGTTCATATGTTGCCACAATCTCGACATGCGGCGATTGAACAAACGGCATGCAACGCGCTTTATAGTTTTGTGCATGCGCTGCCGTCAAAAAAAATGCAAAACTTAAAAAAAATGATGTATAAAAAATGTTTTTCATGATATCATATATATGTTGATTGATGATTCGAAAGTGATAATACATGAGATTTTTTATTTTTGCAACTTTTTTCGTTTTATGTGGGATGCCGACTTTGACATACGGCTTTTTTATCCCAAAAAACGCAATGATGCCGATGCAAGAAAAATTAAAGCCGCTCGATAAATCGCTTAAAAAACAGACGGATACATACAGTCAGCGCCGCTATCAAGTGCGCGACGGGCGTGTGATTGCACTTGAAGATGAAAAACCCGTTGTTTATGAACCGGAAGTGTCGGACACTTCCACCCTTAGCGACAATTCGCTTGAACAGCCCGCGCTTAATGCCTCAACCGACATGCAAAATTCCACGCCCGACGTTTTTGAGGCATTGCCATCCATCCCAGCACCGAAAACGGCTCCCATTGACACCGGTTTGCCCTCATATAAAAACAGGTATGCACTTTATTTGCGCGATTTAGATGTTTTTCAGCGCACAAAACAAATTCCCGTCAATCCTGACCTAAACGCAACACTTTCCAAAGTGAGCACCCCACATTCGGAAGTTCTGTGTGACGGCGCGATTCAATAGTTTATTTCAAAGCCTATCCATTCACTTGCATCTCAAAAATTAAAACCCTATATCATGAGTATGAAAGGAAAATACCATGAATATAGAAAAATTGACCGACAGATCCAAAGGTTTTTTACAAGCGGCGCAATCGTTTGCGAGCAAAAATTCAAATCAGTTTTTGGCGCCCGAACATTTGCTCAAAGTTTTGCTTGATGACAAAGAGGGCCTTGCCTCAAACCTGATTGCCA
>JAGCTK010000091.1 GCA_017963715.1 Alphaproteobacteria bacterium
CGCCCGAAGCGTTGTAACTTATAGTCTTTGAAATTTCTAAATAAAAAACAAGAGGCATGCACGCATGCCTCTTGTTTTTTAGCTTTCAGGTTCGGATTCCGTCTTGGCCTTTACCCTGTCTGCCGCATCGATTAGCGGCAGCAGGCCGACATCACGTGCGCCGGATATACCAAGCATCACCGTCAAAGTCGAAATCAATTGTGCCCAATTGTCCGGTTGAATATTCAAATACGGGCCCAAGACGCAATTGATAAAAAAGCCGCCGAAGAGGGCCCAGCCGGTAATCGGAATCCACATCCTTTTCCAGCCTTTATCCGACACGTTTTCAGGCAAAATTTCACCCTTGTTTCTTGTAAAATAATCTCTTGCACCGGACACGCCGAGCAAAATACCCAAAGCGGTCAACATATGTGCCCACGCCACCAACGGTTGTTTGGTAAACGGCGCAATCACAAGATTGTTGATAAAACCGCCCGCCAATGCATACCCGATTGCGGGAATCCACCAGCGCTTAAAAGCAATTTTACGCATATAAATAATTTGTTGGATAATGTAATAAAAACAAAAACTGCTTTCTTTGTAACAAAAATTTTGTCCAAAGTCAAGCGGTTTGAAAAGAAAACAGCAAAAATTATTTTAAGCGCAACACGGCCTCTTTTTCGGTTGCATCTAAGCCAACATTGACACCAACTTCACCGAGCAAACTTTGAAGATAGGCCACCGGCGCCAACAGGGCCGGGTTATCTTCGGCGATATGGCCATCAAGGGCATGTTTTAAGTTCTTGAGTTTTTCGGCGGATAAGGCATAATCCGACCGAACAGTCAAATGCAGGCCGTCTCCCGTTTCCACGACTTCAAACTCTCCGTCTTTAATCAGCACGTCGGCCAGCGCCATCAAGCCGAGATAAATGATTTTATAGAGTGACAAATTATTGATCTGCCACATAATGTTCAGTTTTTTGTGCGTTGTACCGAGTGTTTCGAGGTATTTTTCGGCAATACTTTTCATTTCATCAATATTTTTCGGCGCCGCATTTTTGAGCCCGAATGCCAGTCTGAAAAATTTGAGCCGTGCGACCAATGTTTTGGCACCCAACATCAAAATGGGCTGAACATCGGCCAAATCATTCGGATCTTCGTCCAATAACTCAAGGGCATTGGTCATTGAGCCGATATTCCCGATTAAATCATGATTAAGACGTGTGCACACAAGTTCCGTGATTTCCGAAGATGATAAAACTGACATTGTTTTGCCTTTTAGAATGTATAATTATCTGTGTGAATAAACTTTTGGTCTTCGCGTGACATCCGATTGACATCCAATGCCTGTAACAGAGGATCTTCAAGTCGTAAATAGCCTGTCGACGCTTTCAAATACGGGCGATTATCACCCAAGCCCCAAATGGCGTCTTCTTCATCATCGGGGTTGCCGTATTTTTGGTTGATTTTTTTCCAAAAATCATACACTTTCAAATTGCGCAGATAGACGGCTTTGGTGCCGTTTCCCTTGACACTGGCCGCCTCGGTTTGATAAGTGACTTTATAAACTTTATTGTTGGTAAACGTGCTTGATAAAAAGATTTCAACCGTTTCCTTGGTGTCAAATTTATTAAATGATGCTTGAGAAATGTAATAATGATTGTCTTTTTGAGCCAATTTAATGATACAACTTTCAAGCCTTTCATAGCCGACAACACCTTGATTGCGGCATTTTTCTTCATTGCGCCAACGGATAAAATTCGGCACATCCATTTTTTGCGTGATTTTTTTATAGCCTCGTTTTAAGAGTTCTGTTTCCGCTTGTTTAAAACTCATACGCAACATCACGCCGGCCACATCAAAAACAGAGGCATTTGAACGTTGCGGCTTGGCATTTTTTTGCTGAACCATCAAATCTTTAACTTTATCCGATTTGTCCCCACCCTTAAACAAACTTTTAACCCAACTCTCACAGCCGCTGTCTTTTGAAGAAGAATCACCTTCCACATTTGCATTTTCTTTCAAGTTTTGGCTAAGTGAACGCGAGGTATCGACCGAAATATCCTTGTTTTGTTGAACGGTCGGGCTCAGTTTGTTGCCGAACGCATCTTCACTGATGTTAAAATCTAAATCTTCATCGGCAATCACGGGCACACCGAGCGCCTGCGCCAAACACAGTGTCGGGAACAGCATCAACAAACAAAGATAACACAAACGTCTCATCAATATC
>JAGCTK010000092.1 GCA_017963715.1 Alphaproteobacteria bacterium
CGGAGCAGCAACAGCAACAGCTGCAGCGGCCGAAACGCCCCATTTTTCTTCTAACATTTTTGATAAATCAGCAGCTTCCATCACTGTTAAAGCTGATAATTCGTCGACTAATTTGGCTAAATCTGCCATATTCTTTCTCCAATAAAATTAAAATTTGTTGTTAAATGACTAAAACCTTTATGCAGCCTCTTTTTCGCTGTATGCTTTTGTAACGCGAGCAAGTTGAGAAGCAGGCGCTTGCAACAAGCCGATAATTTTGGCTCTGAGTTCATCCATTGACGGAATTGTGGCTAAGCGCTTAATCTCATTTAAAGACAAGGCTGTTGCACCCATTGCACCGCCCATAATGACGAGTTTTTCATTATCTTTTGCGAAATTGACACAAGCTTTGCAGGCCCCGACAGGATCTTTTGAGAACGCAATCGCGGTCGGACCGGTAAACATATCGGCCAATCCTTCAAACTTTGTGCCTTTAAGAGCCAGTTTGGTAATCCGGTTTTTTGTCACTCTGAACCCGGCGCCTGCCTTACGGACAGCATCACGAAGTTCTGAAACTTCTGCCACCGTCAATCCCTTGTAATGAGAGATAACAACGATTTCGGCATTGTCTAAAAGCTCGTGCAATTCGTCGAGTAGTTGTTTTTTTTCATCGCGGTTCACTAAATGTCTCCACTAAAGTTTTTACCACACCGTACACAAAAACAATCACTTGCCTTTGCACACGGCAACCAAATCTGTCCTGAAAGGGAGAAAAAAACGATTATTAATCAAACCTTTTTTTGCTTCCGTCTATGCAGGATATTAAGGACAAGGACCCCTGCCCGCCTACAGTCTTGGACAGAGCAACGACTTGAAGGTCATTACTTGAGCGTCTTGATATACGAAAAAAACGTGCCTGTCAAGCACAAATTTTTATTTTTTTGTATTTTTTGATACAAATCACAATTTTGCCATATCATGGCATCGGCTTTAAGTTTTGCACTTCTTGGCGAGCCAATGCATCCACACGTTCGTTTTCGGCATGGCCGGCATGGCCCTTCACCCAAACCCAGCGAATTTCATGGCCTTGAATCAGGGTATCAAGCACCATCCATAAATCCACATTTTTGACATCACCTTTTTTGTTTGAGGTCTTAAAACCGTTTTGCTTCCATTTATCAAGCCATTCAGTGATACCGTTCATCACATATTTGCTGTCGGTATAAAGCGTGATGTTGCATTTTGTTTTCAAGGCACGCAAAGCCTCAATCACCGCCGTCAATTCCATACGGTTATTGGTGGTCATCAATTCACCGCCCGAGAGTTCTTTTTCTTTGTCTTTGGCACGCAAAAGCGCCGCCCATCCGCCAACTCCCGGATTACCTGAACATGCACCGTCCGTAAATATCTCAACCCGTGGCGTCATAATGCTTGCGCACTCCTTATATAAGATGTGAAAAATTCATTTAAAAGCGCTTCTTTTTCATCTTCGTTTTTGAGTGCTTTGGCCACAAATGAGCGCAACTGATTTTTTGTCAGCGATATACGAAAATCTTTTGGCGTCGCCCCTTCTGCACCGATGGTCGCATTGAGGCAAAAATCATTATCCGCAAACGGCGATAAAATAATCTGCATCGTCGTAAACTTAAGTTTTCCGCGCGGCGGTAAGCGCATTTCTGGCTTTGTCATCAGGTTAAAGTGCCCGGAAATACCTGACAAAGACTCCATTTGCTGATAGCCTAAAAACCGCACTTTGTTATAATCTCCGCCGGCATTTTCTGTTGTCGAAGAAAAATACAATTCTTTGGCAATCGCGTTGCTCTTGTTTTCGGCAATCACCGAAAAACTGACTTTCACATATTTTTCGGGCGGATTGTCAATTGTATGCGGATAAAGCATATCTTCATCAATATTTTCCAAAATTTCAATCGACCTGTCTTCAAGCAAAAGTTCGATATTCGGTTGCGGTCTTTTGCCAAACATACCGGCAATCACGGCATACGGCGCCGGCACATTGTTCGAACCTGAGCGGATATATATGGTCGAATTTGAAGTGGTCATCAAAGGCGTGATTTCAGACTTCGGAATATAAGTTGCCACAAACCCGTTGCCGTCTTTATCCGTGCTGATAATATGATTGCGCACACCGTTGTGGCTCGGAATGGTGCAACCCGAAATCGCATTTTCGAGCCAACTCAAAAAGCGATGAACGTTCTGAACTTTGACTTTAGCCTTGGCCACATCACCGACCTCGACATCACGCGCACACTCCACGCCCCACACAACGACACCGCCTTCGGAATTACCGAAACCCGAAATGGCTTTGGCCAAATTGCGCCTGTCATCTTTGTGTAATGTCTTAAAATTTTTGCCGTCGGAAACAGCCTGTTTAAAATCTAAAAATAACTCTTCGGTTTGATGCCCCAAGATAAACTCATCAATCGCATCTTCCCCGAAATAAATCAGTTTTTGAAAAATATCTTCGGCTCGTGACATTTACGCCTCCTTTTTTGATGATTTTATATCAATATCCATAACAAAGCCTTAAAATTTGAGCCGATTTTCCAACATTTCATAACTCGGATATTTTTTCAAATTTCCGAGCAATGTATATGTCGGGTTGTGCGAAAACAGCATTTGTGCCGCACGTTGAATATCATCTTTCGATACGGCATCAATACGTTCAATCGTTTCTTTTGTGTCAATAATACGGCCGTGTATCAGATATTGGCGTGCCATCACTTCGGCCGTTGAAGACGAACTTTCAAGTGCCATCAGCATACCGGCCTTGAGTTGTGTTTTGGCACGAGACAACTCTTTATCCGAAACTTGATCGCAAACCGCCTTCTTGATTTCATCCGTCACAACGGGGATAAGTGCGTTTAACTCATCTGCCGTCGTGCCCGCATAAATACCGAACAGACCTGCTTTGGTGTGCGAATTGGTAAAACTGTAGACCGTATAAACCAAGCCGCGCTTTTCTCTTATTTCTTGAAACAGACGTGATGACATACCGCCGCCGAAAATCGTCGAAAAAACAGAAACGGGATAATACATCTCGTTTTGATAATTGACACCTTCAAACCCAAGCAAAACGTGTGCCTGTTCAATATCTCTGTTTTCAGCATAAAAACCGCCGCTATATGTTTGAGGTTCAATTTCAAACCTTGATTTAATCGTATAATCGCCGAGTCTTGCTTCAACCATTTTGACAAACGCATCGTGGTCAACATGCCCGACAGCCACCACAACCATATTATCGGTGCCGTAATGCGTGTGCATATATTGCCTCAACTGCGCCTTATCAAACGAACGGACCGTACTTTCGGGCCCTAAAATCGTGCGTCCGAGCGGCAAACCGGCAAATGCTTGTTCTTGAAAATAATCAAAAATCGCATCATCCGGCGTATCAATACCCTGTTTGATTTCCTGAATGACGACTTCTTTTTCTTTGATCATCTCGTTTTCATCAAAGGTCGGAGCCTTGATAAAATCGCTGATGACATCAACGGCAAGTTCAATATCTGATTGAAGCATCTTGGCATAAAAAGCCGTAAACTCACGCGACGTATAGGCATTGGTCTGTCCGCCGACATTTTCGATATCTTCCGAAATAGCCAAAGCATCACGTTTTTTTGTACCCTTAAAAACCATATGTTCGATAAAGTGTGAAATACCGTTTTCTTCGGCCTTTTCATAAGCCGACCCGGTTTTCACCCAAATGCCGAGCGAAACGGTTTCAATCTCCGGCCGCGTGCTCGTCATAATGACAAGCCCGTTTTTTAAAATTGTTTTTTGATATGACATATCGTGTCCTGTTTAAAAACTGCATTGACAGTATTATATCGTTGATATACGATAAATCAACAAAAATCAGATATTTTAAGAAAGGTTTGAATAATATGAAAAGAAATCCGAGATTCGCCATTGTTTTGTCGGGATGCGGTCGTGCCGACGGATCCGAAATCCACGAAGCAACCTGTGCAATGCTGTCGATTGATTGTTTGGGATCAACGTATCAGTGTTTTGCCCCCAATATCGAGCAATCCATGGTGGTCAATCACATCACAGGCGAAATCATGGATGAAAAGCGCCAAGTGTTGCTCGAATCGGCACGTTTGGCCAGAGGCAATATTTTACCTCTCAAAAATTATCGTCCCGAAGATTTTGACGCCATCATTTTTCCGGGCGGATTAGGTGCCGTCACCAATTGGTGCAACTTTAAGGTGGCCGGCGTCAATTGCGATGTTGATGCCTCTGTCGAACATGCCATTTTACAAAGTGTGAAAAAAGGTGTCGTGATCGGTGCAATGTGTATTGCCCCCGTTTTAATCGCAAAAGTATTGGGGCATCAAGGCGTGCATGTCACCATCGGCAATGACAAGGGTGTGGCACAAGCCATCACGCGCACGGGTGCCATCCATGAAAAACGCGGTGCAACCGAAGTGTGTGTCGATGAACTTCGCAAAGTTGTCACCACACCGGCTTATATGCTGGCCTCATCCATCAAGGAAGTATGCGAAGGCGCCGATAATATGATTAAGGCCATCATCAAACTCATCAATTAATAGTTTGAGACATCATCAAAACGCCTGTGATTTATGACAGGCGTTTTTTGTGTGTTTGATTGGCAAATGAAAATCTTCGAATAATAATCACATAACCGATGATAACAACCGATGAAGCCCCTACCCATGCAATCGGCGACGCATAAAAAATGCCTTTATATCCCATCAGTGCGGCAAGATATACGGCTGCAAATGATCTCAACAGTAATTCGACAATACTGGCTACCAAAGGCAACACGGCTTTTCCCATGCCTTGCAATACGTTGCGATACACAAAAATCAATCCTAAGAAGAAATAAAACATCGTGCTGATGGATAAATACATTTTGCCGGTTTCGACAATAAAATCATTTTGCTCGTTTAAGAAAACGGCAATCATATCGCGCCCGACATAAAATACCAACAAAGATGCCGCAACGCTGATGAGAAAGGCGGCCGTTGTCGCCAATCGGGCACCCTGTCTGATGCGTGAAAGTTTTTTGGCACCGAAATTTTGTGCCGCAAAAGTCGCCATCGCCATCCCGAGAGCCAGCAACGGTTGCGTGGCCAGTTGTTCAATTCTCAAGGCAGCCGTAAACGCGGCAATCACTTCCGGTCCAAAGGTATTGCAAGTCCCTTGAATCACCATCATACTGATAGATAATACCGAAAATTGTATCGACATCGGAACGGCAATTTTAAGTTGTGATGAAAGAATATCTTTGCGATAACGAAAGTCCGCTTTTGACAAGCGAATAATCGGAAAATGTTTCCACACATAAATGCTATATAAAATCAGCACGCTGCTGACCGACAACACCGTTCCCAAAGCCGAGCC
>JAGCTK010000093.1 GCA_017963715.1 Alphaproteobacteria bacterium
GCTCTAACCAGCTGAGCTACACCCCCAACAGATGAGCCACTTATACATAACAAAAAAGAAAAAAGCAAGCCTTTTTTTTGTATTTTTGTAAAAAAACACAAAATGTGGATAGATTGAACATATCACGGTCGAAAAGAAGGTATAACTTGATTATCTACTTGCATTTTTTTGCCAAATAGGGCATCTTAAAACAAACTAAAAATAAAGGTTTTGAAAATATGGATTTTAAACGCGCAAGAGCGACATCAAAAAGAATACGCCAAGAAAGAACGTTGCTTTTGATATATGCTGTGGCGATTACCGTTGCGTTTTTAGTTTCGGTTTATCACAACAACAATGTCAGCGCTTCGGTAACGGACGAAGAAAATTCCGCAGTTAATGCCGAATTGGAAGATATGCAAGAAGCCTTAGTCTTGCAAGAAAACTTAAAGTCCGAACAACATATGGATCTCGAAGATACAGCGTCCATAGAGGGCGAGGTGCAAGAATTGAGCACGGCCGACGAAATGGTCTCATTGTCGCCCAAGGCTATCAGCGAAGATTTGATTGTGGTCGAAAAAGGCGATAATTTTATGGGTATTTTGACCAAACTCGGCGTGGAATACGGCGAGGCGAATACCATCTATCAGGCCTATAAAAAAGTATATGATGCCAAAAACATCAAAATCGGCCAGGAATTGCTTGTTTCATCGGCATCGGATCCGCGGTATCAAGACACCGTTTCCATCACAAAAATCGTGACGGAACCCGTCAGCGGAACGCGCTATATCATCGAAAAAAAATCAGACGGCACCTATGAAACACGTGTCGAACAGGATGATTTGGTCTCGGATGTTCAGACGGCGTCGGGTGTGATTCAGGGCACATTGGCCGGTTCGATGAAAAATGCGGGTGTGCCGCAAAATGTTGTGGGACATTTTATCAATATTTTTTCGTTTAGTGTTGATTTTAGGCGCGATATCAGGGCAGGTGACAAATTTGAAGTGCGTTATGAGCGCAAAGTTTCACCAACCGGCAATGTCATCAAAAACGGCGATATTGTGTATGCCGCGTTGACACTCGGCAAAAAAGAGTTGGCCTTATATCGATTTAAGGATAAAAGCGGAACGGTTGATTATTACGACGAAAAAGGTTTGGCGCTTAAAAAAACGCTCGATTTAAAACCTTTGGAATATAAAAATGCGCGCATCTCATCAAAATTCGGCAAACGTTTTCATCCGATATTAAAACAATATCGCCTGCACAGCGGTGTTGATTATGCCGCGCCGGCCAATACCAAAGTGTATGCCTCGGGTGATGGTGTTATCACTTCTGCCAAATGGGTGGGCGGATACGGCAATTATGTGACAATTCGTCACAATTCGGAATATTCTACGGGCTACGGACACCTCAAATCGTATGCCAAGGGCATAAGACCCGGCGTCCGTGTGTCACAGGGACAGGTGATTGCCTATGTCGGTTCGACCGGTCGCTCAACAGGGCCGCATTTGCACTTTGAAGTGATGAAA
>JAGCTK010000094.1 GCA_017963715.1 Alphaproteobacteria bacterium
CATGTCAGGGAAGTTTTCTTTCATCACATCATCGCTCAAATTCATATAAGCCTGATCTAATGTCACATTTTTACCTTCAGCATCAACAAGCGTGCCTTCCATTGTACGCACCAATGTGTTATACTGTCTTTGAGAAATACCCATATCCTCGTTCCACTCTTTCGGGAAGAGCAGAGGTTCTGTTGTTTCTGCCGGCACATCCGGGTTAACCACACCTTCATCGCCGCCCAAACCGGTTTGGTCTGTCAATCCAGCGCCTTGATCCGTCAAATCAACATTTTCCGTTAAGCCGAGCGTATCGCCCTCTTGAACATAAAAGGTATCAACCGGTGCATATCCGCCGCCAATAGAATCCGGATTATATGCCACACGAACAGAATCTGCCGCTTGAGAAAGCGTATCATTATCAAGCGCAATGCGCGATGTATCACCAAGGTTGATATCGGTCAATGTCGGCATCTCTTGAGCCACATTTTCAGCATTCGACACGTTTTGTAACGCCTCGTTCACATCGGCCATTTCTGCTGTTGAGTCACCTGAAAAGATGGCCATCGCACCCAAACCGATACCTGCCGTAACCAGCGAACCGATTGCTGTCTGTTTGGCACGAAGTCTTGTTGCCGGATCATTCGGGTCCGCCAAGAATGTCACACCCGCATCACACATTTGCGCAGCCGCAGGTGTCACCACACGCATTGCGCGCCATGCGGTTTTTCCTGCCTCAACAGCCTCAGCCGCCGTGCCGGCACCCGACATCTCTTCAATCACCGTTCCCAAAGCAATGCCTCCTGCAACACCAAGTATCGTGTTCACCGTGCCTTGAATAACATACGGATTATATTTTTTGCCGTTTTGTGTTTCTTTGGTTTGCGTTGCTCTTCTGGCAGCTAAAGCCCAAGCTGTTTTATTATCAAGCGTTCTGCCAGATTCTCTTGCCAAACGTCTGACTTTTCTTTTTTCGGCAACAATAGGCCACACCCATGCAGAAGCAGCATGATAAATACCGTAACACCCGACAACCGTACCGGCAAATGCCGCACCGCTTGCGATAGTCACAGAAGCCAAACCGCCGAGTGCAACATTGGTCATAATTTTCAATTTATTATCTTTTGCACTTTCTTTGAAGGTCTTTGTCACGGCTTGCGCCATAGGCTTCCATTTTTGAGAATATCTTCCTTTTGAAAGTTCATCGACTTTTTCTTCCAATGATTTCCATTTTCTTGTCAAGAATGACGTTACATCCGACATTCTCTTGCTCATATTCTCAAAGGCTTCTTTGCCTTTTTGCGTCACTGCTTTTTTCGCCTGCAATTCGATTCGTTTCATACCTTCACGAATTTCCTGCGTTTTCTTGGAAATCAACTGTCCGGCTTTTACCGTCCCAATCATAATCATATCAGGGTTGATATGAAAACGTGTCGTTTTCAGGCGTTCTTTTTTGCTTGCCTCATATTTTTCCTTCATTTCTTTTCTGATAACAACATCTTTTTCGGCTTTTTCTTTTTCAGCCTCTTGAGCATCTTCAAGCGCAATCGTATCTAATATTCTACCAAATTCTTCTTTTGCATCTTGGGCTTGTCTTTGAACATATTCCACAAATTCAGGGCTTCCGATTTCTGCTTCTTTGCCTTCCGTTGCTCTAACATTTGAGGCGACAATTGCTGTTGCTAAATTGCCGATAACAGTGTCATCCACGCGCTCTCTGAAATAACGACGACCTTCCTCTTCAGACATCTTTTCAAAATTTTTATCGGCGATTAATTCTGCCGCGACAGTTGCTTTGCTGACTGCAAAGATATGAGCCATCCATTCATTTTTTTGTTTATTGCTTAAAACAACACGATTGCCTTTTTCATCCAAAATCGGCTGCCCGTTTTCATCTTGCGCACCAATTTCAACAATATCGCAAAGTGTTTGCCAAGTTGTCGGCGTTGTGTCCGACTTATCTTCATTGCCTCTTTCCGAACGTGTTCTTTTACCGTAAATATTGACCTTATATTCGTCTGAATATTGTTGCACCTTTTCTTTTGTTGTTTCATAAAGCGAAACAATATTATCAAACTGCTGTGCCAAAGAGAGTTCTTCTTTTTCTCTATTCTGCAAAAACTCTTGGTACTGCCCCCACAATGCACTGTCATGTTTGACAATATCAAGCGCTTTAGCATAATCCGGATGAGAAACCCCCGAACTACTCATCAGAAGATCTAACGCTTCATTTGCTGTCATATCTGTTGTTTTATCTGCCATTTTATAAATTCCTTGTTGCTAAAATTAACCACATATGGCAGAAATATACACCATTTTTTAACCTATTGCAAGTACTTTTTTTGACAAAATGAAAAAAAATTTTGCCTAATTTTCATTTCAAGGCAATATCAGCAAAATTTTTGTTGCATCGAGCCCAATTATCACCTATAACGCCAACAAACACTTTTGAAAGAAAATCATCATGCGCGTTGATCTTTTTGATTTTGACCTCAATCCCGACTTGATTGCCAAACAGCCAGCCAAGCCGCGCGACCATTCAAGATTGCTTGACTTGTCGGATGGTTGCCATATCGTTGACCGTCATTTTTATGATTTGCCCGATATTTTGCAACAAGGCGATGTTTTGGTCTTTAACGACACAAAGGTCATTCCGGCACGCCTTCATGCCAAACGGGGCGATGCCTTGCTTGAGATTACGCTTTATCATCCTGAAGACGGCCTGTCATGGCACAGTTTTATCAAAAATGCCAAAAGATTGAAGGCGGGTGACACCCTCACCTTCTACACAGCCGATATTTCGTGCGACGAATCGACTTTTCAGGCCGAAGTTTTGCAAAAAAACGGCCAAGACGGTGTGTTGATTAAATTTTTATGTCAGGCGGATGAACTCAGCGCTTTGCTTCAAAAATACGGCTCAATGCCCCTGCCTCCCTACATTAAACGCGACAGGCCGCAAAAAGGCCTTTGGTCACCCTACAACGACAAGGAAGATTATCAAACCGTTTATGCCAAAGTGGAAGGTGCCGTCGCGGCGCCGACCGCAGGTTTGCATTTTACGCAAGATGTCTTAAACAAACTTGACAAAAAAGGTGTGGAACGCGTGTTTTTAACGCTTCATGTCGGCGCAGGCACTTTTTTGCCGGTCAAAACGGATGATACCAAAGACCACAAAATGCATGCCGAATTCGGTGTTATTTCAGAAGAAACGGCGCACCTTATCAA
>JAGCTK010000095.1 GCA_017963715.1 Alphaproteobacteria bacterium
CACGCGCAATCACCTGATTTTTTGTGAGCGCGGACATCGTTTGCGAAATGGCAAGCATCGCGCCCGCAAGGCAAAAACTTGCAAAATATGAAAGCATAATCACGGCATTATCGGGTGTGCCTAAAACGTTGACCGTGATGACAAACGGAAATGTCAAAAGCAGGGCAAAACCAGCAAATATCCAAGCGGCCAAAAATTTGCCCCACACCAAAACGGGAAGTGAAATCGGCATGGTCATAATTTGGACAATCGTTTTTAAGCGGAATTCTTCGGCAAAAAGACGCATTGAAATACCCGGTAAAAACAGCAGATAAAGCCACGGTTGATACACAAACATATAAAACAATGAGGCTTCGCCTCGCTCAAACCAATGGCCGAAATAAAAAGCGGCCACCGCATTTAAGCACAAAAAACTGACAAGATAAATGTAGGCAAGCGGCGAAACAAAATACCGCAACAATTCATTTTTGATAATAACAAAAAGTTGTTTCATCGGTTATCTCCTGTTAAAGCAGTCAGTTTTTTGAAGGCTTCATGAAGCGTTTTGGCCTTGGTTTGTTTTTTGATGTCGGATAATGTGCCGTCGGCGACGATTTTGCCTTTGTTCATAATGACGATGCGGTCGGCAACCGTTTCGGCCTCATCTAAAAGGTGTGTCGAAATCAAAATTGTTTTGTCGCGGCGCATCTCTAAAATGAGTTTTTGCATATGCTCTTTTTGGTTGGGGTCTAAACCGTCGGTCGGCTCATCAAGAAGCAAAATATCGGGGTCGGATAAAATGCTTTGCGCAAAACCGACACGGCGCATATAGCCTTTTGACAATGTTTCAACCCGTTGATGCAAAACATTTTCGATATTGGCAAGGCGGATAACCTCATCGAAACGTTTTGTATCAATACCTCGTAAATCGGCCATGTATTTTAAGAACATTTTGACGCTCATATCGGGATAAATCGGTGAACCCTCGGGCAAAAAACCGATTTTTTCTTTTGATTTTTGCGGGTTGTCTTTGATGTTTTGGCCTAAGATAAAAATTTCGCCTTGAGAGGGGCTTAAAAAGCCTGTGATCATGTTCATCAAGGTTGATTTGCCGGCACCGTTCGGCCCCAAAAGCGCGATAACTTCGCCTTGATGCGCTTCAAAATTACAATCGGAGACGGCGCAGATATTGCCGTAAACTTTGCTTAAATTCGTGATTTTAACGGTTGTTTTTTTTGTGTCAGACTTCATGATATAATTTACCTCCGGTCATTGGGGCGACAACGCCCGTCGTTTCGGGAAAAGTTATCGGCAAATGATAATAGCATCGTGCCGCCAAAAATGCAATCCCTGCCGCATCATTTTTTTGAGGATAATCGCAAACCTCGGCAGTAGCGGCGTGCTGCTTTAAGGCTTGCTTTAACAAACGCACCAAAGTTGGGTTTTTGGTGCCTTCGCCGCAAATAACGATTTGCGCAAAAGGCAAAGGCAAAAGGGTGTTGACGGCTTTAGTGATGCTTTCAACCATAAATAAAACAATGGTTGCGGCGCCGTCTTCAACCGATAAGCCCTCTAAATGCTCTTGTTTGTCTTTGAACAGATCGTGCGGCATGTGTTTTGGCGGCAAAAGGTCAAAAAACGGATGACGCATCAAATTTTGGACTATTTTGCTATCGGCCCGGCCGCATGCCGTGCATTTTCCGGCATAATCGGTTGCGACGCCTGCGTGTTTTTTCATAAAATCACCAAGCATTTTAAGGCCGACGGTGGCATCAAACGAGCGCATTTCGCCAAGCGTGCCGATGGAAAAAAACGTTGTAACAAAGCCGATGTCGATAAAAAGTGCGGGCTTTGGCATGGAAGATGCCAAGGCGTGATAATATGTTGCAAGCAAAGGATGGCCTAAACCGCCGTTTAAGATATCCGCATTGTGAAAATGCGACATGACGGGAATATGAAGGGCTTCAAAAATTTTTTGACCTTTGCCTAATTGGTAAGTGTATTTTTGGGCCGCGTCGTGAAAAATTGTCGGGCCCTCAAGACCGATTAAATCAGGCTTTTCGGAAAGCGTTGAGATGGTGTTTTGTAAAATATCAATGATAGTGTTTGTGGTATCGTCTTCGACCATATCAATCAAAACTTTGTCATCGGGATTGGTGATTTTTTTGCCGTCAATCAAATCGAGTTTGACACGTAAAAACGGCGGCAAGGGATATTCACGGGTTGTGATGACCTCAAAAATATCAATACCGTCCGTTTTGATGCAGGCGCACTCGATGCTTTCAAAAGAGGGAAGGCAGTATAATGCCAAAACATTTAAGGGTTTTATCACCATCACGCAAAGACCTTTATCTTAAAGGTAAAGTATACGCTTGATGCGTTAAAAATTCGTTATGTTTGCGATATAAAAGTGTGCGAAAGTTTTATCGAAAAATGTGAGGGCAATGGTTATTTTAACGGAAGGTCAACTGAAAGGATAAAAAATGATGAAATGGTCAAAATTGATGATGTTAAGTGCCGTGATGTGCGTTTGTGCCATAACAGTTTTGAAAACAGCCGATGCGCAAGATACCGAATTAGAAGAGAGCGTGTGGGATAAGACAAAAGATGTGGCATCCGATGTTTGGGAGGGGACCAAAGAAGTCGGTGCCGATATGTGGGACGGCACAAAAAGAGTGTCATCTGATATATGGGAGGGAACCAAAGTTGTCGGATCGGATATCAAAGACGGGATTTCAGATGATGAGGAGATGATGTCATCTCAAAAAAATGAGGCATCAGGCGGTTAAACCGGTGCTGATGCCTTGTGTATTGATGCTATATGCGGCTTTATTTGTAACGAATTCTAAAGTTGACGGTCTCGGTACCGGCCGCTTCGACGGCTTGACGCGCTTCTTCAACTGTATAGATGCGCTTTGGTGCGGTTTGTGTTCCGCTATCACCCGTATTACCATTACCACTCGTTGCGAGCGCGGCTTTTAAAGCTGAAACATCAGCATATGTTTGTCCGTTGGATGTGATTGTATCATCTGTGTTTTTATCATAAAGTACCATATTACCACTATTATCTCTTGTAAAAAGTTGTAGTTGATTTAATGCCGATTGATTATTTTGCCTAATAAGTTCTTCGCATGTTTTGCCACGACTGTCGTTGTCTTGACAATATATTTTGGCAGTTGCAGGTATACCAACAAAAGACGCACTTCCTATGGAGTTGACTTTATCTCCAAGAATAACAGATTCTAAATTCTCCATGCTTCTAAAAACCGATGTCCCGATAGTCGTGACGCTATCAGGAATCGTAATAGAACTTAAGCCTGATTCCAAAAACGCTTGGCTGCCTATGCTGGTAATGTTATTTCCGAGTGATATAGTTTGCAAATTTCTTGTGGCTTGAAAGGCGTATTTGCCTATCGAGGTTACTGTGTCTGGAATATTGACACTTGTGATTTTGTAGTTTGCATAAAACGCCTCATCGGCGAGAGATGTAATATTTCCTTTAA
>JAGCTK010000096.1 GCA_017963715.1 Alphaproteobacteria bacterium
CTTGCATGTGGGGCATCCGAGGTCTTATACTGCGCTTGACGTAATTGCACGCGTCAAACGTATGCAGGGCTTTAATGTGCTTTATCCGATGGGCTTTGACGCATTCGGTTTGCCGGCCGAAAATTATGCCGTTAAAACAGGTATTCATCCGGACGTTTCAACCTCACAAAACATCCAAAATTATACGCGCAAACTTAAATCACTCTGTTTTTAGTATGATTGGGACAGGGTGATTAACACCTCAAGCCCCGAATATTACAAATGGACACAATGGATGTTTCTCGAACTTTATAAGCACGGGCTGGCTTATAAAGACAAAATGGCCATCAACTGGTGCCCGTCGTGCAAGGTGGGTTTAGCCAACGAGGAAGTGGTCGGCGGACATTGTGAACGTTGCGGTGCCGAAGTTGTGCGTAAAAACAAAGAACAATGGATGGTGGCCATCACCAAATATGCCGACCGTCTTATCAACGATTTGGACGATTTGGATTTTCTGGAACGTATCAAAACACAGCAAATCAACTGGATCGGGCGTTCGGAAGGTGCAGAACTCGACTTTGGCTTTGAGGGTGAAAAGTTGACCGTGTTTACGACGCGTCCGGATACGGCTTTTGGTGTGACTTATATGGTTTTGGCGCCGGAACACGAGTTTGTGCAAAAATATATGAGCCGGTTTGAAAATCCGAAGGAAGTGCAGGCCTATGTTGAGGCAGCCGCTAAAAAATCGGATTTGGAACGTACGGCCGGTGAGGAAAAAACAGGTGTCGAACTCAAAGGTGTTAAGGCTGTTAACCCGTATACAAACGAAAAGATTCCGGTGTTTATCTCCGATTATGTTTTAACGGGTTACGGCACGGGTGCCATTATGGCTGTGCCGGCGCACGATGCGCGAGATTATGCGTTTGCCAAAGTGTTTAATTTGCCGATGATTGCGGTTTTGGAAGGCGGCGATATTTCACAAGAGGCCTTTGAAGGCGACGGCGTGCATATCAATTCGGGCTTTTTGAACGGATTGGGCAAAGAAGACGGTATCAAAAAAGCCATTGATTATGCCGAGCAAAACGGATTCGGTCGTGCAAAAGTCAACTTTAAGTTGCGCGATTGGGTGTTTTCGCGTCAGCGTTATTGGGGCGAGCCGATTCCGATGGTTTATTGCGAGCATTGCGGTTGGCAACCGATGAAAGAAGAAGATTTGCCGCTTGAACTGCCGATGGTGACAGACTTTTTACCCAATGATGAAGGCGATTCGCCGCTTGCCAAAGCAACCGATTGGGTCAACACAACCTGCCCGAAATGCGGCGGGCCCGCTCGACGCGAAACGGACGTGATGCCGAACTGGGCCGGTTCGTCTTGGTATTTCTTGCGTTATTGCGATCCGAAAAATGACAAAGAATTTGCTTCAAAAGAAGCATTAAAATATTGGATGAATGTCGATTGGTACAACGGTGGCATGGAACATGTGACCTTACACCTGCTCTATTCAAGATTTTGGCACAAGTTTTTGTATGATTGCGGGTTTGTGCCGACCAAAGAGCCTTACAACAAGCGTACGGCGCACGGCATGATTTTGGCCTCAAACGGCGAAAAAATGAGTAAATCACGCGGTAATGTCGTCAATCCGGATGATATTGTCGAAAATTACGGCGCTGATACATTCAGACTTTATGAGATGTTTATCGGTCCGTTTGACCAAGCAGCCATGTGGTCGGATGAAAGTTTGATGGGTGTGTTCAGATTTGCTTCCAAAGTTTACGGCTTGTTTAAGAAAGTGTATCGTAATGAGGATGTGCCGACTTCGGATGGTGATTTGCGCGCCATGCACAAAACAATTTTGGATGTGACGGAACGTATCTCGCAGATGAAGTTTAATACGGCGGTGTCAGCGTTGATGACGTATGTGAATTATCTGTCGAATATGGAAAAAATTCCGGTAGAGATGTATGAAACACTCTTAAAACTGTTGAGCCCGTTTGCCCCGCACCTGAGCGAAGAAATGTGGGCGCGTATCGGTCATAACGATTCTATCGTGTATCAGCCGTGGCCCGAAGGCGACAAAAAATTGGCATCTGATGATGTCGTGACCATTGCCGTTCAAATCAACGGCAAAATGCGCGGTACCATCGAATGCGCCAAAGATGCCGATGACGAAACGGTTAAACAGGCAGCGCTTGGGCTAGATAATGTGGCGCGACAGGTGAGTGCATCCGGTATCAAAAAAATCATCGTGGTTAAAAACAGGATTGTGAACATTGTGGCGTAGCGTTAACATATCGGTTTTGCTTTTACTTCTCGGCGGTTGCGGGTTTGAACCGCTGTACGTTGAGCGCGATTCTAACGAAAGATGGTATTATCAAGGCAAATTTGATACCTCTATCAGCGAAGAAATCGCACAAATCAAGGTGGAACCCGTGGGTGACCGTATCGGCCAACTGGTGCGGCAGGAACTGTTGGACAGTTTGACGCCGAAGGGAATACCGGACAAGCCGAAATATCGTCTCAAAATCACCAATATCGAAAAGTCGGTGACCAAACAGGCTATGCGTGACGATATTACCGCAACGCGTGAGCGTGTGGAATATAAATTGACTTATACGCTTTATGATATCGCAAAAGGCGAACAGGTGCTTTCGGGCGATACCTTGGCGCTTTTGGGCTATGATATTATGGCAAACCCTTATTCGACTACTTTTTCGGGCAAAAAAGCCGAAAAAGATGCGGCCAAAATTATGGCTGATGATATATCGCTTCGTATCGGGGCATATTTCCATTTGGTGTTAACAAACCGCGGATATTTAAATGAATTATAAGCCGTCGGATTTGGATCGTTATTTTAAGTCACCGGATCAAAACATAAGGTGTGTGCTTTTATATGGTACCAATGAGGGCATGATTGCCGATTTAGCCAAAAAGTTTGTTTTAAGCGTTGCAGGCGATGTTGATGATGCTTTTCTGGTGTCAACACTTGATATCAATGCGGTTGAAAAAGACGTCGGATTGTTGTTCGGCGAATATCAGGCCGCATCACTGATGGGCGGCCGGCGCGTTGTGGTCATCAAAGACGCAAACAACAATTTGACCAAGCCCTTAAAAGAACTTTTTGAAAGCACATCTTCAGACACACTTCTTGTGATGACGTCCACAACACTCAATACAAAATCATCGCTCGTGAGTTTTGTTAAAGATGCCCCGTTTGGGATGTTGGTCGGTTGTTATGATGACCGAAAGCAAGATATCTTAAGTTATGTGAGAAGTTATTTTATTTCGCAAAATATCACGATTGCAAGCGATGCGTTTGAACTGTTGTGCCAAAGGTTGTCAATGGATCGCAAAGCAGGTGAGGGCGAACTTGAAAAACTGACCACTTATATCGGCAGCAAAAAAAATATTACCCGGGATGATGTAAAGCAGGCGGTCAGCGATACGGCCGAAAACAGCATGGAGGATATGTGTTATGCTGCAGCGCTCGGAAAAATGTCGGAGGCGTTGCACGCTTATCAATTTTTGCTGCATGAGGGGGAAGAACCCGTTCAAATGTTGCGCCAGATGACATACCATTATCTAAGGCTTTTAGAAGCGGCGGCTTCAATTGAGAAAGGCAGCACGGCAGATGGTGCTGCGGCCGCGTTGCGCCCGCCTGTAATGTGGTTTAGAAAATCAGATTTTGTTTTACAACTCAAAATTTGGCAAAAAAAACAAATATTTAAAGTGCTTGCGCTTTTGTACGATGCGGAAAAACAGTGCAAACAAACGGGAAAACCTACCGACCAAATCGGTGAGTATGCGCTGATGCAAATTGCAAGCGCGGCCAAAAAATTAAAAGCAGCCTGAGGTTTTTTAAATTTCTTAGTGCATCACGACAACGAGTTGGAAAACGTTTTCCAAAAAGAAAAGCGAGATAAAGCACATGACAAGTGCTGTCAAAGGTGTTGTAATCCATCCGGCAACAATGCGACCGATAATCGACCAGTTGACCGAACGGCCGCCTTTTAGCAACCCGATACCTAAAATAGCGCCGATAACAGCCTGCGTGCTTGATACCGGCACAAGCGGTATGGCAGGCAAACCGACGGATGTCAGGGCATTGCTTAAGGCAGAAGATGAAAAAACAAATAAGACGAGTGCCTCGGACAAAACAATGATAAAGGCGATAAAAGGTGACATTTTCATCACACTTTGTCCGACGGTAGCCATAACTTTGTGCGAATAAGTAAAAATACCGACCGCAATGGCAAGGGCACCCATAAAAAACAAAATTTGGGCCGGATTCAAGGTAAAATATCCGAAATCAGCGGTTTGAAAAGGTGCGGTTAACACAAAAACACCCATTACGTTGGCGATATTGTTGGCGCCAAGTGCGTAGGTGCAGAAGGCTCCCGCGATGAC
This sequence comes from Alphaproteobacteria bacterium, assembly GCA_017963715.1. Taxonomy (GTDB): domain Bacteria; phylum Pseudomonadota; class Alphaproteobacteria; order RF32; family CAG-239; genus UBA1254. Next base: position 4,384 of record JAGCTK010000096.1, read on the forward strand.
AAAGCCGATTCGGAGCATTTGGTCTTGCATCAAAATATGGATTTTCCATGCCGTAAAAAGTTTTTTGAACAAAAAATACAGACCGACGGCGGTCAGGCCGGCTAAAATCGGACAGAGCACCCAGCCCGACATAATTTTGACCAAAACAGTCATGTCGGTTTTGTATCCGGCATACAGATTCCATGCAATAATCGCGCCGACAATGGCTTGAGAAGTGGAAGTGGTTAAACCGGCCTTGGTCATAAAATAAACGCTTAATCCTGCCGACAAAGCCACCATAAAAGCGCCGGCCAAGGTATTGACATTGCCGAGCGCGGTCAAAGTTTTGGTTGTGGCAGAGCCGCCGAAGACGGCACCTAATATGATAAAAATACTTGCAATCCATGCGGCTGTTTTGAATTTGAGCATTTTCGAGCCGACGGCGGCGCCGAAAATGTTGGAGGCATCATTGGCACCCAATGACCAACCCAAAAACAAACCGCTTGATAGAAAAAACAAGTATGCCAAAGTCATGCTTAAATATCCCGTTTAATAACATAAATCAGCAGTTGATCGATACAATCTTCGGCCAAATCGGCAATATCGGACACTTCACGCAAAAAGGTTCTGAGTTGCAATTTGTGTGCGAGTTCTAAATCGGAAGCAAAGACGGCATCAAGCAGTTTGGCCGTTGTTTTATCGGTTTCATGCTCTAAAAAGTAGACTTTCTGCGCATAATTGCGTACAGATGTAAAGTCTTTGAAAAAGGCGCGCGAGGCAAAGGCCAAATTTTCGGCACATTCGCACACCTGATTGACAAGTTCTTTTAAGTCATCATGATAAACACTCGGAATATCCGGTTGCTCGAGATAAAAACCGTGCGCAACATCATCAAATTCGTTGATGACTTTATCGAGGTTTTCGACCAGTTGCAAAACGTCGCCTCTGAAATCGGGGATTAAATTTTGCGTATAAAGCCGTTTTTCAATCTCACGGCGCAAAGCATCGGCGTCATGTTCGATGAGTTTGATGTCTGTGCTTAATTTGCGTTAATCCGTACTGCGTTTTTCTTTTAAGAACAGCGTGACGGCTTTTTTAAAAACCATCGCAATTTCAATGATTTTATCATGCAACGCATCAACTTGATGTTCAAGTTCTTTGGTGTGCGCAAAAAGAGACAATTTAGCGTGAAACATAACGAGCCCTTAGTTACTTTGTTGTTATCAAATATATATTTTAACTTGATAATTATGAAAAAATAGTATAGATTTAGTCTGTTTTTAATCTAGTTATTTCAAAGGAAGGAAAAACATGAAAAAATCGTTATATATTTCCGTTTTGGCTTTGATTGTGTCAATTGCGACAGCCGCTTGCATGATGTTTTGTTGTTGCAATCATCGATCAATGCAGGCAGCAAAACCCGCTGCGGCTGCATTGGATGTCGCCGAACTTCGTACAGCGTTGGAAAATAATCCTGAAATGATTATCAATGCTTTGCAAAGATACGAGCAATCACAACGTGAAGCTGAACTTCAACAAGCAGCCCGCTTGTTCAAAGAAAATATCGAAGAACTGAACAACAATGCTTCTTCGCCGTTTGTCGGACCGAAAGATGCAAAGATTGTTTTGGTTGAATTTTTTGATTTTTCTTGCGGTTATTGTAAGAGATTGGCTCCCGCTATGGAAGCAATCGTTGCTAAAAACAAAGATATTAAAGTTGTCTTTAAGCCGATTACTTTTGTTGCGCCGATTTCAAAATATGCCGCTCAAGCTGCAATGGCCGCTCATGAACAAGGTAAGTTCATGGATTTGTACAAAGCTATGCTTGGTGCAGAAGAAAGATTGACGGAAGAATCAATCAATGCCATGGCAGAAAAAGCCGGTGTTGATATGAAAAAGTTCAAAGCTGATGTTGCATCTTCTAAAGTTGAAGATTCAATCAGCGGTGTTGCAAGACTGTCTGAAAAACTTCAGATTCGCGGTGTGCCGACACTTATCTTGAACGGAACACAAATTCAAGTGATTGATGAAGCCGGTATTCAGGCTGAAATCGACCGTTTGAAATAAATTTTTCGTGAATAATCAAAATACCCTTGAGCGAATATGTTCAAGGGTATTTTTTTGACTTTTTATTAGAAGGAGTATGGTGGGCGCTGAGAGGATTGAACTCCCGACCCCCTCGGTGTAAACGAGATGCTCTACCGCTGAGCTAAGCGCCCGATATGTTTTGCTTACGCCAAAAAAAACCATACGTCAAGTCTTTTTTTATGACCGAATGGTCAAAAAACCTTATCAGCGATAGGCATAAAGTTCGTTGCCGTGTGATTTAAGCCACGCCTTGCCGGCTTCTGCCGCCGGACAAAGCGATTTGACCAAATCCCAAAATGAGGGAGAATGATCTTGATGCTTTAAATGTGCGACCTCGTGCGCGATAATATAATCAATCACATACGGGGGTGCAAGCGCGATTCGCCAATTGTAATTGATGTGCTTAAGGCTTGAACAACTACCCCAGCGGGATGTTGTGTCTTTGATGCTGACGCCGGTTAATTGACATCCGATTTTTTGGGCTAAATTTTGAGATTGAAGCAAAAATTGCTTTTTTGCTTCGCGCTTGATGAAATCTTTGACGCGGCGATGCAAAAAAACAGGCTCTCCTCCGACACAAAGCCGGTTTTCCGTGATATGCGGCGCCCCGAAACTCGGCTCATGATATATGGTGAGCAAACGGCCGCATACGCTGATTTGCTCGCCGTCTTCAAAATTTTTAGCCTCCGGCAATTCAAAGAGTTTTTCTTCAATCCAGTCACGATGAACCTCAATAAAGGCACAAGCTTTGCTTTTGGAATACCATATCGGCATGGAAAGAACGGCAATTCGCTTTTTGTGGTCAATGCGTATGCTGATACGTTTTGACTTAAATGAAGTTTTAACCTTTAGCGGAAAGTCAAACGCGTTTTCGATGTCAAAGATCTTGCCAGTCAACAATGTAATCTTCATAATCTTCAACTTCCGATTCGCTGACAACGGGGCGATTTTTGAGTGAAACGCCTGCCTGATAAACCGATGAGGCTTTGCCTGTTATCAGCGGATGCCAAGGCGGTAAATCACCGGTTTCATCCAAAATGACATACGCGCAAGTTTTGGGCAACCAACGCGGTTTTTCGCGTATGGCGCGCAAATCAACCTGCCGGCAATCTTTGACTTTTTCAAACCGATGTTCATAAATGCGGCAGAGGCATGTTTTGGGGTCTAAAAAACGACAATGCGCGTTGGTAAAATAAATTTTGTTTTGACACTCAAGTTTGTTTAAACAACATTTGCCGCAGCCGTCACACAAGAGTTCCCACTCTGTTGGCGTGAGGTCTTCAAGTTTTTTGTGGCGCCAAAATTGCGGCTCAACATCTTGGTTTTTGAATCTGGATTGTGCCGTGCGGTTTTTGATGATTTTGAGTTGAGAAACAGGTGTATCATATTCGATTTTGGTCAAATAAAGGCCGCAGGCGGGCGCTGTCACGCCGGCATTTTCACGTTTTTTACTTTCTAAAATAGAAGGGATATCATCCGGGCTTAAATGGCCGTCACCGACAAGTTTTAACGTGCCGACCATGTTGCGCACCTGGTGATATAAAAATGATTTGGCTTCCACAATAAACCATATTTCATCATCTTTTTGAATAATATCTAATCTGTCTAAAGTTTTAACGGGCGATTTGGCCTGACAACCGGCACCGCGAAACGCGCTGAAATCATGATGTCCCAAGAGATGGGCTGCGGCTTGGCGCATCTTATCGACATCAAGAGCAAAATTGACATGCCAAACTTTGTTTTGACGCAGAACTGAAGGCGCGCGACGGTTTAAGAGCCGATAAAGATAGGCGCGTTTTTTTGCCTTAAAGCGCGCATGAAAATCGGATGGGACAATTTCGATATCAACAACGTTGACGGGGGCATCAGCCTCACGCAATTTGGCATTAAAAGCCTCACGCAGATGATACAAGTCCATGGTTGTGTTTAAATCAAAATGGGCAACCTGACCGGTGGCATGAACACCGGCATCCGTACGACCGGCGGCAAAAATTTCGGCCTTGATGCCGCTGAAGGCAAAAAGCGCATCTTCCAAACAGGCCTGTGCGCTGAGGCCGGCATCTTGGCGTTGCCACCCGACAAGATTTGTACCGTCATATTCTACCGTGATTTTGTAACGTGTCATCTTGTTCCTTTATTGACCTTTTTAATCTTCTTCTTTGATACGTTCGATATCGGCCCCGACGGCTTTTAATTTTTCTTCGAGTTTTTCATAACCGCGATCTAAGTGATAAACACGGTTGACAATCGTCTCACCTTCGGCGGCAAGCCCTGCCAACACGAGTGCAAACGAGGCTCTTAAATCGGTTGCCATCACGGGTGCGCCCGAGAGTTTTTTAACCCCGCGCACAATGGCCGATGCATGTCCGTGGACATTGATGTTTGCGCCCATGCGCATCAATTCCGGCACATGCATAAAACGGTTTTCCCAAATATTTTCAGTGACCATGGAAGCCCCCGGTGTGACTGTCATCAACGCCATAAATTGCGCTTGTAAATCGGTCGGAAAACCGGGGTAATAATCGGTCATAATGTCTTGTCCCGTCATAACGGCGTTTTGGGCGTTGACAACAATACCATCCGGTTTTTCGGTAATTTTGATATCCATCGCACGCAAAATGTTGAGTGGCGTTTTGAGGTGCTCGGCAACGGCGCCCGCAAGATGTATGCGCCCTTTGGTAATGGCAGCGGCAATCGCATATGAGCCGGCTTCGATTCTATCGGGTAACACCTGATGTGTGGCCGATTTTAAAGATTTAACACCTTCGATTTTAAGTTGAGATGTATTTTTACCTTCAATTTTAGCCCCCATTTTTGTGAGCAAATCAATCAAGTCACCGATTTCCGGTTCTTGCGCCGCATTTTCAATCAGCGTTTCGCCTTTGGCTAAAGTGGCGGCCATCAAAATATTGCAGGTTGCACCGACGGAGGCTTTTTCAAAGATGATATGGGTACCTTTGAGGCCTTTTGGCGCATCGGCGATCACATAACCGTTTTTGATTTCAATCACGGCGCCCATTTTTTCGAGCGAATTTAAGTGAATATCCATCGGTCTTGCACCTATTGCGCATCCGCCCGGAAGTGACAATTCCACATGACCGACACGCGTCAAAATCGGTCCCAAAACATAATAGGATGCACGCATTTTACGCACATAATCATAAGGCGCGACTAAACTTTTGAAGTCTTTTGTTTGGTAGGTGTATGTGTTTGACGGATAGGCATTGATGATATCTTGTTTTTCCTCAATTTCGGTGCCGAGTTCACGCAACAATTTGTTTAAAAACGTGACATCCGACAACATGGGCATATTGGACAATGTTACTTTTTCGTCCGTCAACAGTGTGGCCGCCATCAAAGGAAGTGCCGCATTTTTGGCACCGCTGATATGTATCAAACCGTTGAGTTGCCGGCCGCCAATGATTTTAATCTTGTCCATTTTGTTGTTCCTTTTTGAGTTTTTCGCGTTCTTTTTGTTGTTGTTTGCGTTTTTCCAAATTTTTTTTGAGGGCTTTGGCTTCGCGTTCAAACCTAAAATCTTTGCGCTGTTTTTTGGGAGGTTGTTGCATACTGACGGCCTTATTATGTTAAAGTCATTTTTTTTCTATCGAAAAAGGCAAGAAAAATCAAGTTTTTTATCGCTGATATTGACAAACCGTGCTTTTACAGCCAGCAAAGCAACATCAAGCCTAAGATGACGCGATAAAGTGCAAACGGCAGATATGTGTAATGCTTCAGCCATTTCATCATCAGAAAAATCACGACATATGAGGCGATAAATGAATAAATCAGGGCCTCAAAGCATAACATGATTTGGGCAAAATCGCCGATACTGAGCATTCGATAGACCTCAAGACAGCCGGCTGCAGCAATCACGGGCATCGATAGCAGCATCGAAAATTTGGCCGCATCCACGCGATTGATTTTGAGCAAACGCGCCATTGTAACGGTAATGCCGGAGCGAGATGTGCCCGGAATAAGCGCAAAACATTGTGCTAATCCGATGAGAATTGCGTCTTTGATTGTGATATTCGCTGTTGTGCGGGTTTTAGCGGAAAACCTGTCTGCCAAATAAAGCAAAACGCCGTAACTTAAAATATTAAAACCGATGATTTGCGGATCACGCAAGGCATCTAAACCGATATTTCTTAAGTAAAAGCCGACAATCAGAGCCGGAATGCTTGCGGCCACAAGCAAATAAGCAAGTCTGTTGTGCGTGCGCTTAAAATCGGGTGCAAAGTTTGTTTGAAAAAGTTCACGAAGCATCGCAAAAATGGTGTCCTTAAAATAAAAAGCCACCGCCAGAAGCGATCCGAGGTGCAAGGCAATATCAATGCCGATACCCTGGTCTTGCAGATGAGCCATGCGTGAAAACAAAATAAGGTGTCCTGAAGATGAAACGGGCAAAAATTCCGTCAATCCCTGAACAATCGCTAACCCGAGTATCTGTAATACCGACATTTTTTAATAACTCCGACATGTTTTTTGAGCAAAATCAAGGAGAGATTGCGGCCGAAAACGTGTGCCGCTTAAGACCGCACCCCAGTGCAAATGCGGCCCCGTGGCGCGCCCTGTTTTGCCAAGCGTGCCGATGATATGGCCTTGTTTGACATTCTCACCTTGTTTAACATTAATGCTTTGAAGGTGCGCATAAATTGTTTTAAGACCGTCGCCGTGGTCAATGATGACAATATTGCCGGTATAAAAATAATCATAACCTGCCAAGACAATCACACCATCTGCGGCGGCTTTGACGGGTGTACCGAGAGGGGCTGCGATATCTGTGCCGGAATGCGGATTTTTTTTGATTCCGTTAAAAATGCGTTGATAACCGAAATGTCCGCTGATGCGGCCCTGAACGGGTTCGATAAAACCTTTTTGCCAATCGGAATTTTTATTGGCTTTTTGGTTGAGGGCTTTTTTAACATCTTTTTGTTCGCGCAAGATGGCGGCTTCATGTTCTTTGGACGGGGTGACTTTTTTTTGCTCGACACCTCTGACAGATTGAATGTCCCATTTTGTTTTTTGAATATCAAACTTAACGCCGTTGATATCCAAAGGTTTTGTTTGGTCACGTCCGACGGCGGTCAGATATGTGTGCGTTTTGTCGTGAATAATCAACAATTCACCCTGTTTAATATCGCCGCAAACCTCAAAAGCAAAGGCTTTAACGGAGATCAAAAAATTAATCATCAAACAAATCAAACTGACGCGCATCGCGTTCCTCCGCAATTTTTGTTTTGACGATACCATCCGAAAATCTGATGTTGAGTTCTCCGCTTTTTTTGGCTGTTGTCGCATCGCAAACGGTGTTGAAATGTCGATCGGTCACCCATGCAAAGCCGCGTTTTAAGACCTGGTCAATCGAAGCGGCCGATAATCTGGCACCAAGACCGGAAAGTGAAATTTTGTGCTTTTCAATCAAATGCGTCAGAAAATAGGGTTTGAGTCCGACGGCATCTAAGCGCTGAGTGCGGAGTAAAAAATAATTTTTGAAAGCATGGTTGACACGCAATACCCGCTCATCAAAACGCTGACGGTATTCGGATAAAACCTGATTTAAGTTGATGATGCCGCGCGATAAGCCAGTTAATTGCTGTTTTAACACATTTAAATAACGTGTGGCGGCGTTGATTTGTCTGGCCGCGAGCATATGAACGGCCGATACCATCTCGGCCTTGACGGGCACGGCAAATTCGGCCGCACCGGTCGGTGTTGGGGCACGTTTGTCGGCAACATAATCAATCAGCATGGTATCCGTTTCGTGTCCGACGGCCGAAATGACGGGAATATGGCTGTCATAAACCGCGCGAATAACTTCTTCTTCGTTAAAAGCCCATAAATCTTCAAGACTACCGCCGCCGCGTGCCACAATCAAAACATCAGGTTTTGGAAGGTTTCCCTCCTGCGATAAAGCGTTAAAGCCTCGAATGGCGGCCGCAATTTTGGGCGCGGCGCCGTTGCCCTGAACGGGGGTGGGCCACACAACAATGCGCACCGGAAATCTGTCACGCACGCGGTGAATAATATCACGAATAACGGCACCGCTGGCCGAGGTAACAACACCGATGGTTTGCGGCAAAAACGGAATAGGTTTTTTGTGAGCAGGGTCAAACAAACCCTCTTTTAAAAATTGTGCCTTGCGCTCCTCAAGCAGTTTTAAGAGGGCTCCTTGTCCGGCAGGCTCTAAGTGTTCAATCACCAGTTGATAAGATGATTTGCCGGCAAATGTTGTGATTTTGCCGGTGGCCACAACTTCAAGCCCGTCTTCGATTTTGACATTAAGACCGAGGGCAACGCCTTTCCAACACACGGCACTTAAAACGGCATTTTCATCTTTTAAGGAAAGATACCAATGCCCCGAATCGGCCCTTTTAGCGCCGAAAATTTCGCCTTTGACGCGCACCGAATGAAACGTTGTTTCAACACAACGCTTGATGGCAAACGAAATTTCGCTGACACTGTATTCTTTGCTTTCTTCCATAATAAGCGGATTCTATCTTAATCCTTTAAAGATGCAAGCGTTTTTTCGTACAATCCGATTTTTTATCGATAATTATTCGGCGGCCAATTTGTTGAGCCATGCGTTGATTTTGTTTGAAATCTGCGGCGCAAACGAATCATCCATGTTGTTAAAACTCTCGGATGTGACAATGGTTGCATTTTGTGCATGCGCGGCAAAATCTTTGAAAAATGTGCCGGGGTTGCTGCCTTGGGTTGAAAAAGGTGCAACACGCGCGCCCTTAAAATCAATATTTTGCAAAAACGCGTATAAAGCCGGCGTCATGGTATACCACCACACAGGCGAGCCGACAAAGATGATGTCATAATTTGCCATGTTCGGCTTAAAGCCTTTTTTGAGTTCGGGATATTCACGGTTTTTGAGTTCTTTTTTGCTTTCTAAATAAACTGAAGGTGAGGTATATGATTTTAAGGTTTGAATTTCATATACATCGGCATTTGTTTTGGCCTTGATTTGCATGGCAATATCTTTGGTGTGGCCGGTCAAAGAATAATATATGACAAGCACGCGGCCTAAATCGGCGTTGAGTGCGATATTGTTTTCAAACTGTGCCATTTCGGCCAAATTTTTTTGTTTGACCTGATACAAATGATAGGCGCCGGCGCCGGCAAGTGCAATGATGCTAAAAACAACAACGCAAAAAATAATCTTTATCATGGTTTTTTCTTTCAAAATTGATATATTGTATAAGATAAAGTGAGATAACCCGTTTGTCAAGAAGGAAGAAAAAATGAAGATTTTGCTGATTAATGCGTCTGTTCGCGCCGATTCACGCACAAAAATGTTGACCGATTATTTGCTCTTAAAACTTAAAGGTGAGGTTGAAACGATTGATTTAAAAACACAAAAATTGCAGCCCTTGGATGACAAAACCTTGGCACAAAGAGATGCACTCATTAAAGAAAAACATTTTGACTATCCGATGTTTGACTTGGCCAAACAATTTATGGCCGCCGATATCATTGTGATGTGTGCGCCGATGTGGGATTTGTCGTTTCCGGCGATGCTCAAAACATTTGTCGAACACATCAATGTCAGCGGTTTGGTCTTTAAATACGGGGCTGACGGACGTATCATCTCAAATTGTCAGGCCAAAGTGCTCTATTATGTGACGACGATGGGCGGGTATTATACAACAGATTTCGGATTCGGATATATCAAAGCCTTGTGTGACATGCTTTATCAAATTAAAAATGTCTATTTGATTAAAGCCGAGGGGCTTGACATTGTGGGCAATGATGCCGCAGCCGCTCTGGAAAAAGCCAAGCGCGAGATTGATGATTTGGTGAAGTGATTTTATTTGACAACACAAATGAAATATGTTCTAATATGTTTCAGATAAGGGCGTGCCTTTATCAGCGTTCATAAGAACGCGGGGTTTTCAATAACCTTTGACAACACAAGCAGTGGATATCTGCTTTGAAATGAATATATCCCCGACTGTTTAGGTTGGGGAGCTTGCGGCGAATGTTCAAGGGTTTCCCTAAAGGCCACAAGAGTCATTGTGTTGTATGATTATTGAACTCCCTGACCGCCTTTTTAAGGTGGTTTTTCTTTAACAGGTCAGGAGTTTATATGATGGGAAAAATCTGCGCTTTATTCGGACACAGACATGCGTTTAACCTCGGAAATATGGAAGAGTTAAAAGAAAGATTAACCACCGTTTTAACCACACTTATTGAAAAAGAGGGCGTTGACACTTTTTTAGTGGGCGGATATGGCGATTTTGACCTGCTGGCCGGCAATGTAACACATACATTGAAGGAAAAATATCCGGCGATTAACACATGGCTTGTTTTGGCTTACGGGTCTGAACTTTTGCAAAGCAAACCGTTGCCGCCGTTTGATGTATTTGATTATCCCTTGAGTGTTGAGCGATGCAAAAGATATTATGCGATTGCGGCGCGCAATCAACATATGGTCAAGCAGGCGGATATCATTGTGTGTTATGTCGATACATACGGCGGCGCCTTTAAGGCCGTGCAATTTGCCTTGAAACGAAAGAAGCCCGTTATCAATCTTGCCCCTTTTGATTTTGAGAAATATGTCTAACTCGTTTGTTCTTTGGTTTTTAAAAACGTGATTTTGGGAAAATCTTCCTGTGTTTTGTTGAGGTGCCACGCGTTGCGCGCCAAAAAGACGGTGTCCTCGTTGTAATCGGATGCGATATTGAGTTTGTTGGCTTCGATAAATTGCGCTAAAGCCGCTTTGTCATCCGATTTAACCCAGCGCGCCGTATAATATTGCGTCGGCTCAAAAATCACCGGAATGTTAAATTCGGTACGGATTCGGTCGGCCATCACCTCAAACTGCAAAGCACCCACAACACCGACCACCCATTCGGAACCGACGGCGGGTTTGAAAATGCTGGCACCGCCTTCTTCGGCAATTTGATTTAAGGCGCCGGCCAAATGCTTTGATTTGAGAGGATCTGTTGCGCGCACCGACTTTAAAAGTTCGGGTGCAAACGAGGGGATGCCCGTAAAATGAATGTTTTCGCCTTCGGTTAAAGTGTCACCGATACGCAAATTGCCATGATTGGGAATGCCGATGATATCGCCGGCATAGGCATCTTCGGCGAGTTCTCTTTCTTGCGCCAAAAACATCACGGGTGTCGGCACTTTGACTTCTTTTCCGGTTCGAACCTGTTTTAAGGCCATGCCGCGTTTAAAATGTCCGCTGCAAAGGCGCATAAAGGCGATTCGGTCGCGGTGCTTGGGGTCCATATTGGCCTGAATTTTAAAGACAAAACCGGTCACCTTTTTTTCATCGGCCGAAACTTCGCGCTCCAATGCTTTTTGCGGACGCGGCAAAGGCGCAATTTTAACCAGACCTTCCAAAATTTCTTTGACACCGAAGTTGTTGATTGCACTGCCGAAGAACACAGGCGTTAAAGCACCGGCAAGGTATAAATCCAAATCGAACGTCGGACAAAGTTCTTTAACCATTATCACATCATCGCGCAATTTTTGAACGGCGTGAGCGGGCAATAAGGCATCAAGTTTCGGATCATCCAAGCCTTTGCACGTTTCAATAACGGCGTTGATTTGAGATTTATCGCCCGTTTTGTTTAATAAAATCAGTTGGTCACCCAAAATATCATAGCAGCCCAAAAAATCTTTGCCTGAGCCGATCGGCCAACTCAAGGGCGTGACATCAAGCGCAAGCGTTTTTTCAATATCATCAAGCAGGACGAACGGGTCTAAGCCTTCGCGGTCAAGTTTGTTGATAAAGGTCAAAATCGGGATGTTGCGGAGTCTGCAAACTTCAAAAAGTTTTTTGGTTTGGGTTTCAATACCTTTGGCCGAATCCAAAACCATCACGGCCGAGTCGACCGCGGTCAACACACGATAGGTGTCTTCGGAAAAGTCTTCGTGTCCCGGTGTATCAAGCAAATTAAAAGTGATTCCTTTATAATCAAACGTCATCACCGATGAGGCCACCGAAATACCGCGCTCTTGTTCCACCTTCATCCAGTCGGAATGAGCGCGCCTGTTTTCACCGCGTGCTTTGACGGCGCCGGCCGCATTGATGGCACCGCCGAAAAGCAAAAGTTTTTCGGTTAAGGTTGTTTTACCGGCATCAGGGTGCGAAATAATCGCAAACGTTTTGCGCGGATTGAAAGTGGTATCTGCCATATCAAGCCTCTTTGATGTTTGATTTTGCGGTATCTTACAAAATTGCAACCGAAGATGCAAGCCTTTTTTGGGGTTTTAAAAAAAACACTTGCTTTTGCATTTTTTATGTGTTATCTACCTTGTTCGAATCCGAATCTTTATACATGAACGGATAATGTTTGTGGTAAGGATTTTAACGTTTATCCGCTTTGCCTTGCAAAGCACAACTTAGGAAAGGAATTTTGCCATGAGACATGGTGACAAACAACGTAAATTTAATATGCCCAAAAGCCAACGTCGTGCGCTTTTTGCCAATTTGACAGTGGCTTTGCTCAAACATGAACAAATCACAACAACTTTGCCCCGTGCAAAAGAATTGCGTTCTTTTGCTGATGGCATGATTACTTTTGCAAAAAAAGGCGATTTGAATTCACGCCGCTTAGCATCTGCTTTTTTGCGTGATGATGAGGCTGTGGCTAAATTGTTTTCAACTTTAGGCCCGCGTTATAAAGATCGCAACGGCGGTTATACCCGCGTGTTAAAATCGGGCTTCAGATACGGCGATTGCGCACAAATGGCCATCATTGAGTTGGTGGATAGAGATTCTGCCGCCAAAGGTGCCAAAGATTTAGCCCGCGTCAAACTCGAAAAAGAAGCATTGGCCGCACAAGAGGCCGAGGCAGAGGCACCGGTTGAAGAACCCAAAGCCGAAAAGAAGCCGGCTAAAGCCGCTAAAACGACGAAAGCCAAAAAAGAGGCTGAACCGAAAGCTGAAAAGAAAACAACGAAAGCCTCAAAAGCAAAATAATCGTTGCATTTGTAGGTCATGTCATTCAAAACGAATCGCTATCAAA
>JAGCTK010000097.1 GCA_017963715.1 Alphaproteobacteria bacterium
AGGTCAAAAGTCAGTGCACGCCTGTTGAGATACCAAATCGGGCGCCCTCAAAACTCACCATCAATGATTTGATTGATATTTTTCGGCAAAGGTGAGGGCTGATTTTTTGTGTGCGGGCGAGTGTAATCGTGCTTGCCCGTGCATATCATTTTTAGCATACTTGCCAACATCAAAAATTTGTTTTAAAGTGCCAAGTATATTTAACAAAAGGAGATTTTATTATGAAAAAATATATGCTTTATTTGTTACCGGCTGTTTGCGTTTTGATGTCATCGGGGGCATTTGCGGCCGATTCCGAAACTCTCATCCAAACAGACACACACTGGGACAATCAAGCGATTAAACCTATTCATATTGAACATCCGCAAATCACAATGTTGAGGATTACCATTCCGGCGGGTGAAAAATTGGCCATGCACAAACATCCCATTTTGAACATCGGGTATTTAACAAAGGGTGAATTGACCGTTCGTTCGGAAAAGGGCGATGTGTTGGTTTTAAAACCCGGTGATCCGATTGTTGAATTGGTGGATATTTGGCATTATGGCGAAAGCACCGGCTCTGAAGATGCCGAAATCGTTGTGACTTATGTGGGCGATCAACAAGACCCTGTGAGCATTATTAAAGAATAAAATATTTTCAACTTTGAAAGAATAAAAATGAGACACGATGCATCACTTTCGATTATTGAAGATACCCAAAATCACAAATTTTTGATGATTCATCACGAACGCGGCATTAATAAAGGTTGCGCCAACTTTCCGGGCGGAAAAAAGGAAGAGGGTGAAACCATTGAAGAATGCGTTATTCGTGAAACCTTGGAAGAAACCGGCCTTTTAATTGAAAATCCGCGTGAAGTCGGCTATGTCGAATTTCCGACGTTTGACTATTATGTTCACATTTTTTGGAGCACGAAATATTCGGGAGAACTCAAGTCGCACGAGGGCGAAGTTGCCGCTTTTTGGCAGGATGAAGACAAAATTCCTTATCATGAGATGCGCGAGGCGGACAGTAATTTTCTACCGGATATTTTAGCCGGTAAATATGTGAAAAGAAGATATCTTTACGATGAAAATTTTCACTTAAAAGAAATTATTGATTTGCCGTAGGATTGCAATTTGATAAATGCAGAGAAAAGCCTCCCTTGAAGGAGGCTTCTTTATTTGAAATTTTAATCTCAACAAAAGTTATTCTTTAACTGAAAGCTTTATTGATCATTTTTTGCAATTTTTCACCGCGTTTTGTGCGCATCAAAACCATGCAAGCCGAACTTAACATAATGGTAACGGCCGCAAACCAATCTGTTGATGAAAATGAAAGTTTCGGAAGCAACAAAAACATGCCGGCAGAGGCCTCAATAGCATACGTGAAGAACGCTTGCGTTGAGTGCACCATCATAAAATATTCACTGTTTGACAGGCTGACCGCATAAAGATAAAAATACATGGCGGCGGAATAAATGAAGACACCGTTAAGCAAGCCGTCCAACACGTTGTTTGGCGCAATATATTGATAGTGTGACGGAACAATTTTTAAGAACGGAGATGCCTCAACAATACTTTGAGGTAAAAATGAAACCAAGCCACCCAAAATAGAGGCAACAATCACCATTGTTAAAGCACTGACAAACAAAATCCAACCCGTCATGCTCAAGCGGTCTTTAATGCTTAAATCGGCCTTGTTATCGTGGTGTATTTCGGCAAACATTGTTCGTCCGCTGCTTAAAAGAGATGTGATAAATACAAAAATTAAGGCTTTAATAGCAACATCTATCGGTAAATCTGCAACCAAAACAAAACATCCGAAAAGGATAAAAACCATGGCGACAAAATCTATTGAGCCGGGCTTGCGTTTGAGCAACGCCCAAGACAAAAGAACCTAAAAGATAATTTCAACATTTGCAAGTAAAATGGCTTGTGTGACGGAAATATAGATAAAGGCCATCAGCATAAACAAGTTTCTGAAAATCTGCAACGAACCGAACACCCATGTTTGATGGTTTGTGATAATCTCTTTAATTTTTGTGTTTTTGCCGCCGATAACAATCAGCGCCAAACCGCTGAACAAAACATTGGAACAGGCCATGGCAAACGAATTGCAGTTGTGTTTAATCAAACAATATCTCAAAAAAGTGTCTGATATCGCCCACATTAACATTGTGACCAAAGAAAAAAGAGTGCCTTTGA
>JAGCTK010000098.1 GCA_017963715.1 Alphaproteobacteria bacterium
ACCATGATGGCATCTGAGAGAGCAATAATTTCATCAAGTACATCCATGGCACTCGGTTTTTCAAGTTTAGATATGATGAGTGCTTTTTTGCCGATGATTTTTCTTGCATCTTTCACATCTTGTGCTTTTTGAACAAAAGAAAGGCTCACCCAATCAACACCGAGTTTGAGGGCAAATTTGAGGTCTTCTTTATCTTTTGTCGTTAAAGCCGAAATAGGCAAGGTGATGTTTGGCAGATTAACGCCTTTATGATCGGAAAGTTTGCCGCCGACGATGACTTTTGTTTGAATATGAGTAGAATCTTTTTTAATCACTTCCAAAACAATGTTTCCGTCATTTAAGAGAAGCCTGTCACCTTTTTTGACAGCTTCAAAAATTTCAACATGTGGCAAATTGACGCGTTTTTCATTGCCTGGAGTTTTATCTAAATCAAGAGTGAAATTTTGATCTTTTTTCAAGATAACAGCGCCGTTTTCAAATTGACCGACACGAAGTTTTGGGCCTTGCATATCTGCGACAATCGAAATATGTCTCTTTTTTGTTTTGGCAAGTTCGCGCACAATCTTAAAACGTTCTTGATGTTCTTCATGAGTGCCATGTGAAAAATTGAATCGGAAGGCATCCGCACCAGCATCTATCAGCTTTGAAAGGACAGATTTTGAAGCGGTGGCCGGGCCGATGGTGGCTAAAATTTTTGTATTTGTGTTTTCTGGCATTTACTTTTTCCTTTAATTTTTTTGTAGATATAATCCGAAAATATGACTTGTAAAACAGATTTTTTTTTGTTAAGTCTATTTTTAACACAAAATGTTTAACTTATCATTTACGGAGAATAAAAATGGCTGAAGTCGGTGGAATTGCAAGTGACAGATTGCGTTCACTTATTGAAAGAATTGAAAAATTAGAAGAAGATAAAAAAGAAATCGCAACGGATATCAGAGAAGTTTTTGCAGAGGCTAAAAGTGCCGGTTTTGATGTGAAGATCATGCGTGCGATTTTGAAACTGCGCAAAATGGATGCGGCTTCGCGAGATGAACAGGAATATTTGATTGATACATATCGCAAAGCCTTGGATATGTAGTCTTTTCTTTTTTTTCGAGCCTCGCATCATGCGGGGCTTTTTTTATTGATTTTAAAAAGAAAACAGCCTCTTGAGAGGCTGCGTTAATAAAAGTTAGTTGTTACTGAAGGAATACCGAAAGCTAAGCTGACGGCTTGCTTTTGTTCTCGGGATTTTGTTGTACGAGCTTTTGCTGCAAGGGGGTGCTATGGAAGGTGACTCTGGAGTGGAAGAAACCACCGATCAAGCCCATAATGGCTCAGATTTGCCACATCTTAAACCCCGTGATGCCGATAGAGGCCAAAATGCCCAAGATTGTGTCGGAAAAGAACCAACCGACAATAAGACCGGACAATGCGCCGATTAAGGTCGATAAGATAATTCCGAAGAAGAAAAATGATAAAAACGTTAGGCATCCGCCCAACAGACAACCCAATTTTTCCATAATAAACTATTTAATAAGTGAAACTGACTTGATAATTGGTAAAACTGATATTTAGTGTACATATTTTTGCTTTGCAGTCAATAAAAATTATTGTAGGTGTTTATATGAAACGCTATAAATATAAAGACTCTTTTTTGTTAAGGAAAATGAATGTGTATAAAAAAATGCATTTTTTTTAATTTTCTGCTTGCATTTAAATTTTTGTTTGGTATAACAAAAAAAGTTCGCGTATGCGTGTATAGCTCAGTTGGTAGAGCAACTGACTCTTAATCAGTGGGTCCGGGGTTCGAGCCCCCGTGCGCGTACCAATAAAGAGAGCCGCCTAAATGGCGGCTTTTTTATTTGTTAGAAGCAATAGGTTTGAGAAGTTTTTTTAAACCCTTTTTGATTATGTTTAAGTTAGTGTCAAATCGTGGCATTTCTCAACACAAACGATATTGCATAATAAAAATAATGCATATATGATGAAGAAAAATTGCGAGGAAATGTGATGGCAAAGAAATATGATACAATAGATTTTAGAGTACAACCAGCAGGAACAATAAAAATACCTTGGGTTGATTGTGACCGTATTATTATTTTAATCAATGGTCGTGATGTCCGTAACATAGTTGCAGAGAAAGAAAGAGATATTTTTACTGAATCCGGACGGGATATTCAACATGCAGGAGATTATAATTATTTATGGGCATCTGCCTTATACAAGTATTTGGTAAATGTTGGCTTGACTAATACGAAAAAATGGGCGCCAATACTTTGTTGTACTTGTGACGAAGTTGGTTGTTCATGTGTCAAGGTTGAAGTGGAATATACTAAAGATAGCGTTATATGGAAAGACTTTGACTGTTATTGTGATGGAAGTCATTTGTTGCATAT
>JAGCTK010000099.1 GCA_017963715.1 Alphaproteobacteria bacterium
AAATCAATATGTTAGCAAAAATCAATTTTCAGCCGTTCAGGGTGCCCATAAACCACCCTTTATGATACACTTTTTATATGGACGGGATGCTTGTCATTCTCACACTCTTTTCATGTCATTCTCGCACTTGTTGCGAGAATCCAAAAACACAGGAGATCCTCGGGACACGCCCGAGGATGACGATAAAAAAATAGCCCGAGGATGACATAACGGAAACCGTCATTCTCGGCCTTGTGCCGAGAATCCAAATAACAAAAGTAATTTTTTTAAGGAGTAAGATTTATGAAAAACACATTTTTAATCGCAACGCTTTTAGCTACAACCGCTTTAGCGGTAAATGCATATGCTGACGAACTCACTTGTGCCGGCGAAGGTGATAGTACTTGTACATGGAGTTATGACGCAACAACAAAAACCTTAACAATTACCGGTACTGGATCAATGAAAAATTTTGGCCCGGAGGGTAGTCTTACTGCCAGCCAAGGAGTCACTTATAGAGCAGAACGACCTTGGAATGATATTTCTACAGAGGTTGAACATGTCGTTGTTTCTGGGTTTACAACTATCGGAGCACGTGCATTTGCAGCTATGTCCAATCTTAAAAGTGTAAACGTCATTGATTCTCTTCAGACAATCAATTGGGGTGCTTTTTCTTCAACATCTTCCTTAGAAAGTGTCAGCCTTCCCAGTAGTTTAAAAACTGTTGGTGCTTGGTCATTTCAGACGACGGGGTTACAAACGATTAGTTTGCCCAGTGGTATGACAACTATAGGTAACGGGGCTTTTCGTGATGCAACTAGCTTAATTAGTGTCACAATTCCCGATACCGTCACATCTATTGAAGCATCTGCATTCGGTAATATTTCTACCCTAAAATCTATTGTCATTCCAGATAGCGTGACAAGCCTTGGAAAAACTGTTGCTTGGGGTGTATCTGGAACAATCTTTTGTGCATCTTCAACCTTGTGTTCGGGAGATGCCATGCAATATTTTAGCGGCACAAAAAAAATTTATAGTATTGATGAAAACGGGGTGTATAAAATAGGCGATACCTATTATGCATCGGCTGAAGATATGTCGCGTGTGACATGTACCGGTACTGCCGCTTCAACGTGCAGTTTAAGTCCTGTAGCATGTACTGAGGGCTATGATAAATGCAAAGAAAATGCATTGTCTCAAATGGTGGCAAAAGGCAGTTTGTGTACCACAATTCAAGGTTGTCAAAACCTTATTGCGATGGTATCAGATTCAAACTACAATTGCACAACCTTAGTCACGTGCCGAAATGCCGTTAAAGCCGGTACTTATAACGTCAATTTAAGTGAAGGTGCCATCGTCAGTAGTGGTTCAAGCACCGGTAGCGGCAAGCGTATCTACACCGTTGAGGAAGCGCGTCAAGCCGTTGAAGCGGCTGGCACGGAAACGGTCAACTTTAGAATAAGGTATAAATAAAAACCGCAATTTCAAATAAAGGTTGCTTATTTGAGCGACCTTTTTTGTATCATTGAGTGTGATATTTAAGATGCGGCCTTTTCTTGCCAAGTAATACGTAAATGTGCGAGTTCTTTATCTTGCTGTGCAACCGTATGCAAAGATGTTAAACTGTCTAAATTGGTTTTGACAGTCACATGCTCACCATATAAACATTCTTTTTTATAGGAGATTTCGATTTCAGCAGGGATGTGATGATGCAAAAAGTCATTTGACAGCGTCTCTGTGGCCCATAACGGATAAATGGCATTATTGACGTGCCGGTTTAAATCAATATCATCAAAACGGGCTTCAAATTCTTTAGAAACCTCAGTGTTATCAACACTGCCGAGTTTAACAAATTCTGTACTGAGGACACGCTCATTGATATACATATAATTCGGCAAATACTGCGCCAATGAAATCGGACGCTTGCGCACGGCATCAACCAAAACCCATTGACTTGTGGCCAGAATCATTTGATTGCCTTTAGCATCCAAAATGATAAAATCACGCAGAGCCATAAATTTATTTTCACCGGACGGCCACGTCAACACCTTGATTTTTTCATGTATTTTAGGCATTTTTTTAATCACGACGTGATAATTGGTGCCAACCCAAGCCACGTTATTTCGGATGCAAAAATCAAAACCGAAACCCAAAGCCGTTGCACTGGCATCGGCTGCATCCTGAAGAATATTCATCAATGTCACGACGCGCAGATAACCATCTTGGTCACACTCGTACGACCTGATTTGAAATTCTTTTTCAAACTTATCCATTTGATTTGTCCTAAAATTTGACTTAAAACAACGTGCCGGATTCGTTGTTGTCCAAAAAAGCAATTTTGAGTTTATTAAAACGTTTCAATAATCTGTTGCGATAAATTGATGCATGTGACGGCACTTTTGAATGATAAGTCGTCGCGGCTTTTTGCCAATTGCCATATTTTTTGTAAAGGTTGGCCAAAAATTTGGCACTGTATTCAACATTTTTTTCAGGTTCGAAAGCATCTTCCACGCTTTCAAATTCTCTGCCGTGAAACTTCAAGTTGATTTGCATGCAACCGACATCAATGCTTTTATAGCCTTGTTTTTGAAATTTTTTGACGGCTGCCACGGCCTCATCCTTTGTTTTGTAGCGATAGCCTTTACCGTTGACGTTGACTGACCATGGCCATGCTTCAAAACGACTTTTTTGTTGATTCCATGTTCCGCTTTCAACGCTCAAAATCGTTTCAAGCAGGTGATTTTTGATTTTATATTTTTCTTCCATGCGCACGGCGGCAATTTGGCAAATTTCGGAATTATCCCAATTTGCCGTATCGGTCATGGTGTCCTTAAAATCTTTTTGAGCTTTGATCGGGTGGATCAAACTCAGCGAGAGGACAAAAATACAAACAATCTTTTTAAACACTCGTTTTTCCTTCTTCATATTTGCGGACACACGGAAAACACCGTCGAACAAAACTTCTTTTGCTCGGATATCAGGTCTGTTCACACCGTGTGAACGTAATATTTAGTTGTTAAGCTCTTGTTTAATATTATTAATAAAAAATTAAATTTCACTATCTGTAACATATTTTTTTGCAAAAGAAAAGAAAAAAAATGCATTTTTCTGACAAAATATACAAAAAAATTGAGAGGCATTTGAAAATAAAGTATTTATTTGCTTGAAAATTTGTGGAAAATGTGATTTTTATAATAAAAAAATCTGTGTGTGAATAAACGATGGGAACGGAACCGCCAATCATAACGCTTAAAAATGCCAAATTAACTTTTGGCATCAAGCCTTTGTTTGTCGGCTTGGAACTCAATATTTCAAAAGGGGATAAAATTTGCCTTGTCGGGCGTAATGGCTCCGGCAAATCAACGTTGTTGAAAGTTTTGTCGGGCGTTTTGGAACCTGATGAAGCCGAAATCTATATCGAACCGGGGCTTAAAATTGCCTATATGCCGCAAGAAAACGATTGTATGTCATACAATACCTTAAAAGATGTGGTTTTATCGGGAATTGCCTCAGGTGATGCCTCTTGCACTTATCAGGCGGATATTTTGATTGATTTGTTTCATATCAAAGCAGAGCAGGCACCTGCCGAAAGTTCGGGCGGCGAAATTAAAAAAGCGATGTTGGCGCGCGCACTGGTCTCACAGCCTGACCTTTTGCTTTTAGACGAGCCGACCAACCATCTTGATATTGAAACCATTGAAAAACTTGAAGATATTATCAATTCATTTGCGGGCGCCGTGATTGTTATCAGTCACGATAAAATGTTCTTAAATCGTGTATCCAAAAAGACATTTTGGCTGGATCGGGGGCTGTTATACACAAATAACAAGGGTTTTGCCGATTTTGATGCTTGGCAGGAGCAAATTTTGGAACAGGAAATTATTGCGCAAAAATACCTCAATAAAAAGATTGCCGAGGAGGTGGAATGGTTACACAAAGGCGTGACTGCCCGCCGTAAGCGCAATCAAGGCAGATTACGTCGTTTGGAGGCTTTGAGAGCGGAGCGTCGGGAACAAATCAAACAAACCGGTTCGGTCAATTTGGAGATTGAAACCGGCGAGTTGAACTCAAAGATGGTGATTGAGGCCAAACATATCTTCAAATCTTACGGTTTGCATGAGTTGATTAAAGACTTTTCAATCAGGGTGATGAAAGGCAATCGTATCGGTATCGTCGGGCCGAACGGCGCCGGCAAAACAACGCTTTTAAAAATTCTGACCAAAAAATTGTTGCCTGACAGCGGGTCTGTGCGTTTGGGGAAAAATCTGACCGAAGCCTATTTTGACCAAAATCGTATGACATTAAATCCTAAGAAGACATTATGGAAAACGCTTTGTAATGAAGGTGATCATATCTGGGTGTGGGGGCATTTAAGGCATGTTGTGGCTTATTTGAAAGATTTTTTATTTAAGCCAGAACAAGCCGAAGCCTTGGTGTCGACTTTATCGGGCGGCGAAAAAAACAGGCTGATGCTGGCCGTGGCTTTGGCGCAAGAGTCTAATTTTTTGGTTTTAGACGAACCGACCAATGACTTGGATATGGATACGCTTGATTTGTTGCAAGAAGTTTTGGATGAATATGAGGGAACAATTTTAATCATCAGCCATGATCGCGATTTTATGGATAAAGTTGCAACATCGCTTCTTTATATGAAAGGGGACGGCACGATTTATGAGCACGTCGGTGCTTATACCGCCTTGCTTGAAAAATTAAAAAGTGTTTCTCAAAAAGTTGAAAATAAAACTAAAGTAAAAAATGAAGTAAAACAAGAAAAACAAAACAATATCAATAAATTATCTTATAAAGATAAAAGATTGCTTGAAGTTTTACCCGAAGAAATTCAAGATTTAGAAAAACAGATTGAACAAATTGAAAAAACTCTGAGCGAAGATGTCGATTTGTATACAAGAGAGCCCAAAAAATTTGACGAACTGACGGCAAGGCTTGAAACGGCACAACACCAAAAAGAAGAAAAAGAAAATCTGTGGCTTGAAATCCAAATCAAAGCCGAAGAATTGCAAAACTGTTAGTTATATACACCTGCCGGCCGGATGTTTATTCTGTGATTTGTTCGGCAGCCCACTTTTTGAGGCTGATTTTATCGGCCTTGCCGGTTGCAAATACCGGAAATTCATCCTTATAGAGCAAGATAGACGGCACATACAATTCCGAAAGACCGTTTTTCTTTGAATAATCAATTAAATCTTTGCGGCTTAAGTCTTTGTTGTTTGAAATAAGCACGATTTGCTCGCCTTTTTTGGCATGCGGCAAAGCAACGGCGACGCACTTAAAGTCTTCATCTTTGCAAATGGCTTTGGCATTGTTTTCAATCGCGGTCAAAGAAATCATCTCGCCGCCGATTTTAGCAAAGCGTTTGACACGGTCAATCAGTTTGATAAAGCCTAAATC
>JAGCTK010000100.1 GCA_017963715.1 Alphaproteobacteria bacterium
ACCGAAGACGGATATTTGCCGCTGTCAAAAGCCTTGAGCCTCAATAATGCCGGATTTTCGGCCGTGGCCTTTTCGGATAAAATCAAAGGGTTGGTGTTGGAAAGAACGGCGGCCTATAAAAATGAGGATGGTTGGCAAAGTTTGATTTATGCCAAAAAAGGATATGCGATTTTTAATGTGCCGATTGGAGGTGCCTTTGAACAGCATGTTATCAATATTGCAAGCGGAGCATGGTGTCGGTGGACGAATATCAGGGCGTTTTGTTGGTGTGTGCATGAGGGCGAACTGTATTTCGGCTCGGACAATTATGTTTTTAAGTTTGGTAATACATATAGTGATGACGGTTTGACAATTGAGGGTGAAATTGAACAGGCGTATTCGGATTTGACAACTTCAAGCGTTAAAAAAATTGTGCTTTTAAGACCGAAAATCAGATCGTCACAAGATTTTAAGCTGATGATTTGGACCAATATGGATTTTGAAAATCAGGAAAAAGATTTTTATGTGATATTTGGTACCAAGCAAAACAGCGGCGGAAAATGGAATGTGGCTAAATGGAATGAGGCAAATTGGTATTCGCTCAAAACACGAAAAATGCAAGGCCAATGGCTGTCAAATTCTGCCATCGGTTTTAAGGCAAGTGTTGTGTTTAAGACCAAAACAAAAGGGAATTTGATTGAGTGGTATGAGACGGGGTTAAGGGTGGAAACAGGCAGCGGCTTAATATAAGATGTGGGCGCATCTCATGGCCAGCTAAATTGTAACTTTTCTCCTCATGTACCTTCATTTGTACATGTCGTCCAAAAGTTACGGCGTATCTGACTCATGATCTGCACCCATAGATTCTATACCTATGGAGAAAACAATGAAAGCAGTTATGGACAGGGTTTTTATCAAACTGGATGACAAAGAAAATATCAAAGGCGGTATTTTGTTGCCGGAGGATGCTTATGATGTGCAAACACTCGGGCGTGTTGTGGCAACAGGGCCGGAAGTGAGCGCTGTTAAAGTGGGGGATAAGGTGATGTTTCATGCCTTTGATGAATTGCCGACGATTGAAAAAAATGTGGTGGTTGTGCGGCAAAATTCGCTGCTTGCGGTGTTGGAAGATGATATGGAAACAAAGGATGAAAAAACAAGAGACATTAAAGGAAGTGCTGCTCAAAATGATTGCGAAAACCGAAGTCAAAGAGCAGATTTGCGAAATGCTTTTAAATGAGGTGGCCAAAGGCAATTTGAAAGCGGTTGATTTAATCAGGGAGATGACAGGTGAAAAAAACAGTGCCGGTGTTGATGAAAATGAGCAGGTAACGCATATCAAAATTGAGGTGATTGATGCCAAAGGAGTTGAAGATTAAACTGGCACGGGTGTTTTTGCCCTTAATCAAAGAGAAAAAACGTATCAAATTGTTTTATGGCGGGCGGGGTGGCGGCAAAAGTTACGGGTTTGCCGATGCATTGTTGATTTTGGGATTGCAACAAAAATTATTGATTGCGTGTGTGCGCGAAATTCAGGAATCAATCAAAGATTCGGTGCATAAATTGCTCTCGGACAGGATTGCGTTTTATCAATTGAGCGAATTTGATGTTAAAGAAAGCGAAATTGTTAATCGAATCAACGGGACACGATTTATATTTAAGGGTTTGAGAAATCAGGATGCCCAAAAAATAAAATCAATGGAAGGCGTGGATATTGTGTGGATTGAAGAAGCACAATGTATCTCAAAAAAATCGTGGGAGATATTGGCACCGACCATTCGAAAAGACGGTTCGGAAATTTGGATTTCAATGAACAGACAGGAAGAAAATGATCCGCTTTGGATGATGTTTGGCGGACGATGTGATGAACGCACATTGGTGCGCAAAGTCAACTTTTATGATAATCCCTTTTGTCCGGAAGAACTTAAAAGACAAGCATTAGAATGTCGGCAAAATAATATGGCAGATTATGTGCATATTTGGGAGGGGGAGCCGTTGAGCCAAGGCGCGCACAAGTTAATCGACAGCATCAAAGTGCGTGAAGCTATGAACAGAGACTTACAAATGTCCGAAAAAGCACCGCTTGTTGTCGGGCTTGATATTGCGCGCTTTGGTGACGATGCAACCGTGTTTTGTTTGCGTCGTGGAAAAAAGTGTTTGAAATTTGAGGTGTATCGTAAAGAAGATGTTGTGGCGGTTGCCAATATTGCAACCAATATGATTGAGACATATCATCCGACGCGCGTTTTTTTGGATGTCGGCGGTGTCGGCGGCGGGGTGTATGATATCTTAAAATCGAGGGGATTAAACCATATTGTCAAAGGTATCAATTTTGGCGCAAAGGCCATTAATGATGAGCGCTATGCCAACAGACGCGCCGAAATGTGGGACAGAATGCGGTCATGGATTGAAGATGAGGCAGATTTGGTGGGTGATGAGATGTTGTTTGATGAATTGACAAGCGTTTCTAAAAAATATGATTTCAGAGGGCGTCTTGTTTTGGAAGAAAAAGATGAGGTGAAAAAACGTATCGGGCGTTCGACCGATATGGCTGATGCGTTGGCGTTGAGTTTTGCCGAAACCGTGTATAAAAAAGAAGATGTCGCGTGTGAGGGCAGAGG
>JAGCTK010000101.1 GCA_017963715.1 Alphaproteobacteria bacterium
AATTTTTTGTAACATGACTATGTCATTGAATTGCCTGTAAAAATGATATCCGAATGTCTTTCTTAAAGTGTGTGTTCCAAAATTTCCATTAATTTGTGCCTGTTCACAAGCGGATTTTAAGATTCTATACGCAGATATACGACTTAAACGTTGCCCCATATGGTTTATAAACAACGGCTCGTTTAACAATCGATCCTTTGTAATTTGCTTAAAAAGCCGCGACATGATTATATTAATAGGGATTGTTTTTTTCTTTTTTGTTTTCTTTTCTATCAAAGTAATTTGTTGCTTGTCTTTGACGTCTCCAACATTTAACGCTAAAATATCAGAAATTCGCAATCCAAAATTGATTCCTGTTTTAAAAAATACGTAATCACGTAAATTTTGATTTTTTAAAATATCAGCAATTTTTTCTAAGTCTTTTTTGCTGCGTATAGGGTCTACTTGCATATTCCACCTCGTTAAAAATTTTGCGTAACATTTTATCCAAATTGTTACATAAAATAGGAAAAATAGTGTATCATGATTAAAGTTTCGGTTATTGTTCCGGTATATAACACCGAAAAATATCTTCCTAAATGTTTGGACAGTCTAATTGCCCAAACACTTAAAGATATTGAAATTATTTGCATCAATGATGCCTCAACGGACGGAAGTCTGAAAATTTTACAAGAGTATGCTTTAAGAGATAACCGAATCAAAATCATTGATTTTAAACAAAATAAAGGAGCAGGAGCCGCACGAAATACAGGTATTGACACCGCAACAGGTGAGTATATCGGCTTTGTTGATTCGGACGATTTCGTCGATTTGGATTTTTATGAGAAATTATATAACAAAGCCGTTGAACAAAATGCCGATGCCGTCAAAGGCAACATCTATGATGTGGATGCAATCAGCGGAAAAACCGAATTGACGGATTTTTATGACATGAATGATAAGATACGCGAAAATGCGGCATATTTTTATTATGGCTTTACAAGCGCCATTTATAAAAGAGATTTTATCAATGCTCATCAAATCAGGTTTCCGGAAGGGATTAAATATTTTGAAGATCCGTATTTTTCCATTAAGGCTTGTTTGAATTATAAAACATTGGCATGTGTTGATGATGCGAAATATTATTATTTGCAATATGGGCAGGCATCTGTTTCTAACCATATGACGATGGATAATTTGAAAAATTTTGAATGTGTCGCTTCTGAACTTTTGCCTTATATGGCTGACGGGCATTACAGTAAAGAAGCGTATATGACCGTTTTTGATTTTTTATATCATTTTGCACTCGGAAATGCTTTTAACAGATCTCTTGAAAAGGAAATCAGAGCATATGTGCTTGATGTGCTCGCTAAAATGGTGATCAACTGTAAGTATGATTTTGATATTGATGTGGCGTTGTTTCGGTCTATCAAAAACGAAATATATAATAACAAATTTTATGACATTTTATTTGATGCTTACAAAAAATATGACGGTTTGAACGAACATCAAAGTTTTGTGAAGATTTTGGTGGGTTATATTAAGCCCTCGTTTTTGTTTAATACAGACGTTTTAACGCCGATACATTTGGGACGCGCGGTTGAAAAAGATGACTCAAAAGACGGCGTGCAAAATGAAGAAAATATTAAATGGCTGCATGAAAATTGTTTGAGTGATGATTTTGAAGGCAGTATTTCAAAATTAAATCGGCGAATCGGGTTTTTGACCGGCACATATTGGGCTTGGAAAAATTATGACAAACTCGGCAATCCAGCATATTTCGGAAGTTTCGGTTATCGAAAACTGATGTTTCCGAGTTGTTTGGAAAATTTGGAACAATATGATTTTGTTTTGCCAAAAGAGATGGCTTTTAGGGAAACTTTGGAAAAACAATTTATCGGTTGCCACGGCAGAGGCTATTACAACATGATAATGGATGCCATTGAACATGCATGCCCAGAAGATTTGAACGGCGTTAAAGAATATATGCAGAGATATTCGGGATATTATGCCGAAATGTATGTGATGAAAAAAGACATCTTCTTTGATTTTTGCAACTGGATTTTTAAAATTATTCAATATTTGTGCGAAAAGTATCCGCATTTTGTGGCACCGGTTGTCGAAGGAGATAGTGAAGAAGACTATACGGTTATGTCTTTGATTAATAAGTTTAACAGCGGAACGTTGGCAAGACCGGAACGCCCGACCAAAAAAGATGTGAGAGATTTGGCATTTATTTTGGAACGTGTGTCGGGTTATTATTTTTATGAACTGACTTTGAATAAAAATTTGAAATATCATGAAGTGAATGTTTTTGAGCCCAATTTATCGTGTTCAAATGTGTATCAATTGTATAAAGAATTAACTCTTTCACAAATGAGAAAAAA
>JAGCTK010000102.1 GCA_017963715.1 Alphaproteobacteria bacterium
AAAAAGTTTCAATCATTGCTCTTCAAGTGTTTTCAACCTTTCCATCAACAATTCTTCATCAAACGGAACAGGCTCCATGGGAGACAGACCTTTTTCCATTTTTCTTTTAACTTTTTCGGTGTCAAGGTCTTCAATATCTTGTGTTGCGGTCAAAGCATGCTGCCATTGAAAACGCGCTTCGTTTTTGCGACCGGCCTGCCAATAAGCATCACCCAAATGGTCAAACACCACGGCATTGGCCGGCAGATATTCCGACGCCCTTTCAAGCACTTTAACGGCATCAGTATATTTGCCCATTTTGTAAAGTGCCCAACCGAGACTGTCGATGATATGCCCGTCTTCCGAATTTTGACGATGCGCCTCAAAAATCATATAAAACGCCTCGTCATAATTGACCCCGCGTTCAATCCATGAATACCCGAGATAATTCAATACCAAAGCATTATGTTCACTCAGTTCCAACGCATTTTTAAACGCTTTTTCCGCCTCATCCCATTTGTTGTCGCGTTCATAAGATATACCCATCACATAATAGACAAGCCATCTTTCCGGATCATGCACGGCCAAACCGTCCAACGTTTTTTGATAAAAATAAATGGCCTTATCATATTGCTTGGTCGATCGGCTGAGTTCGCCCAAACGAAAAGCAACCTGTTTGTTATTCGGATACAATTTGAAGAGATTATCAAACAACTCAAAGGCTTTGTCATCTTCGTCCAACTCCGAATAATTGGCAGCCGCCTTCATCTGCGCCACAAAATAAACCGGTGAATGAACATCAATTTTGAGATATTCATCAATGGCTTTTTGATAGCGGTGTGCCTGTTCGTATAAATCGGCAAGTGAAATGCGCGCCACTTCAAAATCCGGATTTAAATACACCACAAGCGACATAAACAGTTGCGCCGCCTCGTTTTGAAAACCTCTAAAGATTGTACCGACGTTGAACAAGGCTTCGGCAAAGCCTTTTTGTGCCGTATCAATCGTTTTTTTGACATTTTTGACATCCGCATTTTGAAAACTGTCAACCAATGCATCCATCATCGGCGCGTGCGCGTTCTGCTCGGCATACTTTGAGGCGAGCGATACAATATCATTTTTGAGGCCCGCACGCAGATAAAAATTGCCCATCACCTGCAATGACCGATAAGACAACGGCATACTTTTGTCATTAACGATAAACTCGTAATCGTGCAAAACATCGGCCGTATTATTATCAAAATAATCGCCCATCATACCGCGATGCAAATGATACAACATTGTAAGTGACGGTTCTTTTTTGACTTGTTCCAATTTTGCAAAGGCCTCGTCTTTTCGGTCAAGTGCGGCCAAAATCCAAGCTTGCAAAAGCGGCAAAATCGTTTCCTTAAACGGCTTATCTTCAATAAATTCCGAATTTTCGAGTGCATCCGAAAAACGACTTTGCTTCATATTTTCCGTCATCAAGATAAAGGCAATTAAATTGCTTTTATCGCCTTGCTCATGCGCTTTCAAGGCATATTCGGCCGATTCTTGGATACGCCCTTCGGAAGCAAGCAGTAAATAGATATTATTGACAATATCTTTTCCGTCGGTTCCGAGTGCAAAAGACTTGATATAATAATCTGCCGCCGCATCAAAATTTTGGCGCATGTGTGCCACCCGGCCGGCAAGATATGTGCCGTAAATATTGTCCGGACGCTTGACATGCTTTTTTTCAACACTTTCAATCTGTTGATTTTGGATATCTTTTATGTGCAACTTTTCGCCGCAAGAATTAAAAAAGCCCATACCCAAAAGCAACGTCATGATATAAATAAGTTTCATTGCCGGTTCTCTGTTGTTTTCTTTGAAGGTGATTATATGCCTTGCAAAATAAAACTTCAACAAAAAATGCAAATATTATGCATAAATAAATGCAAATGCTTGCCAACGATATATTTTTAAGACTATATTTGACGTATGGAAGACATAACGGACATACAAAATATTTTGCAATTTTATATTTCCGCCGGCGTTGATCAAACATGCGGTGATGATATTTGTTTGCTCAAAAAAGATGTTCAACAACCGCAAACCGCGCCTTTATTGCGACCTGCCACCACGCGCTTGGCGCAAGATATGACAGCCTCGAGACAAAATGCGCGGGAATTGTGCACCAAGGCCGAAACTTTGGACGAATTGCGTCAACTGGTATCTTCTTTTGACGGTTGCGCTTTAAAATTGACAGCCAAATCCACCGTTTTCGGTGACGGCAACAAAAACGCGGATGTAATGATTATCGGCGAAGCACCGGGTGCCGATGAAGACAGAATAGGTTTGCCCTTTGTCGGGCGGAGCGGACGTTTGCTTGAAAAGATGCTTTCTGCCATCGGGCTCAAGCGTGAAGATGTCTACATCACCAATGTTTTGCCGTGGCGCCCACCCGGAAACAGAACGCCGACCGATGCCGAAATTGCAGTTTGTTTGCCGTTTTTGAAGCGTCAAATAGAATTGATTAACCCCAAAATCATTTTGCTTTTGGGCGGCAGTGCGGCAAACGCTGTTTTGGATAACACAGATTCTATTTCGCGTTTGCGTGGTCATTTTCTTGATTATACGCTCTCAACCAAAACGGTAATTCCGGCACTGGCGAGTTTTCACCCCGCATTTTTACTCCGAAATTCGGCGCAAAAAGCAAAAGCATGGACAGATTTTTTAAGACTGTTCAAAAAATTAAAGGAAAATTAAACAAAAGGGTGTTATTTTGATGAAAACGATTTTTTTTGAAAGGGCTATTTTATGAAAAAATTTGAAGCTGTACTTTGTACTTTGTTGACTGCCGGCATGGCTGTATCCGCCAACGCGCAGGAAAATACCGAAGCAACGCAGGAATTGGTCAATCCCGAGACCGTTTTTGCCGCAAAATCACAAAGTGTGTTGTTTAAGATTCACGATGTCAAACCGGTTCTCAACACCGACGGTGCGATCAGTTCGTGTTCATACACCGTGACATTTTTCAACCGCACGAAAAAAGCCATCAGACAGGCACAAATCGAGTTTGGTTGGACAGACCGTGTTTCCGATCTTTATATGATTGAAAACAGCGAACAATCACCGGCCGATATCTTAAATGATGCACCGGTTGCACCGGCAGATAAAAAAGCCGCTAAAGATGCGGTGGCAAGCAGTGAAATTAAATCAACCGTCACGTTGCCCTCGCTTGGTGTGTTAAAACAAGTCAGCGTTCAAGGTTATGCAGACACGGACAAATGTTTTGCTTTGCTTGATGATGTCAATTTCAAAGTCAAAGATTGCGTTTTGTTGACGGTTGACAACAGCGGTGACTTAAAAAATGACAGCGCCAATGATCAATTCAATGCTTGCGCCGGTTTGTTTGCCTATGTCGATTCCAAAAATCCGGAATATTACGGCGAATTTAAGGAAGTGGCCTATGCGGAATTGCAAGATCGTGCCAAAACGGCCGAAGAGCAAGAGACCGAACAAATCAAAAATGTCGGAAAAGCTATTGAAGAAAACATTACCAAAACGACCGAATTTCTCTCATCGATTGAATAAGGATCAACCGGTTTGTATTTCATAGATAAAAAAATATCTTTTAAAACCGCCGGCCTCATCTCGGGGCTGTCGGTTTTGTTTGTTTTAGGTGCTTTGCCTGTCTCGGCACAAATTTTCGGCGCCGACATGCAAGAACCGCCGGCAGAGCAGGAAGCCCCTGCTGCCGCACCGGCCGATCCCGTTTTCAACCCCCTCTCCCGTGCGGCAAGGCCCACACAGGCACCCGCGCCCAAAGTCGAAATCAAAGAAGCGGCCGCACCACAAGCCGATAAAGATTTGAGCAAAGAACAACATATCTTTTTGTTTATGCGCGATTTTCAGGTCAGAACCGGCTTTCACGGTGAAGTCAGTTGTTCGATGAATTTTTATGTAGCATCGACACTGTCCGAAAAAATTTCAAACATCAGTTATCGCCTGAAATGGCCTGATATGGAAACACCGCTCAGTTTTGACAATGTTCAACCAGGTGAAACACTCTACAGGTCATACTCTCTGCTCGGCAAAGGATGTTACAATATGGACACCCTGCCAAACATCATTGTCAATCGTTGTCGTGTCAAAAACATGACACAACAAACTTGTGCAAGTTACATCAGTTGGATGCAATAAGCATTTTGATATCAGCACAATTTTCAGTTTGATTTTATTTTAATCTTTTTTCACACGGGCCAGCGTTAATGTATCAACGCTTAAGGCTCCGTTTTTGAGCAGCAGTTTGACACATTCGTTTAGGGTTGCACCCGTTGTCATCACATCATCAATCAGCAAAACGCGTTTACCGCGAATGCGCTCGGGGTATTTGACACGATAGGCATTTTTGATGTTTTTGGCCCGCGCATTTTTTTGCAATCTTGGTTGCGGTTTTGTATGGCGAATTTTGATTAAATTCATCGCATCAATCGGCGTTTGCGTCAATTTGGCCACTTCCTTGGCTAAAACAGCCGCCTGATTATATCGCCGCACGACCAGGCGACGATATGACAGCGGCACGGGTATTATCACATCAATGCCTTGCTTTAGGCTGTCACGCGCGGCCAGCAGCATCCATTTGGCAAACAGTGTTTTCAAATCTGTTCTGTCGCCGAATTTGAATGCCAAAATCAAATCTTGCGCAAAATCATTATATAGCACAGCACTGCGTTGCAAACGTGCCTTTGGTTTTTTCTTTAAGCAGTTCGGACAAATCAGATGATTTGCACTTTCATCAATGTTTTCAAACGGCATACCGCATTGAAGGCAATACGGCGCACTGATAAATTCCGCCTTTTGAAAGCACATTTCGCACAGGCTGTGGTCAGTATCCACAATTTTGCCGCAACTTTTGCAACGCGGCGGCAAAACAATATCAAGCAGCGGTTTTAAGAAGTTCATTTTAAAATCTCAATCAATGCCTTGCTTAAATCATCGATATGATCAATGACAACGGCACCGGCTTTTTTGAACAGATTTTTTTTGTCGCGAATAGTGGTTTTGCCGTGGGTTAAGATGTCGCTCGCATAACCGATATCGGCATCTGCATTTTCACGGCCCGTCATATAGACAATCATCGGTTTTTTATGAGGCAGACTTTGATAATACGCGGCCGCTTCGTCTTCATACGTGCCGCCTAATGCGCCGATGACAACAATGGCTTTGGTCTGCGGGTCTTCTTCAAACAATTTGATGATGGTATCCAATCCGCAACCGGCAATCATATCATCACCAATGCCCAAAACCGTCGATTGTCCGAAACCGGCACGATTGGTTTCTAAAACAGCCTCATAAGTCAAAGTTGAAGAGCGCGACACAATACCGACCACTCCTTTTTGATGGATACCGGCCGGTAACACACCCAAACTTGTCTCGGAAGGTGTGATAATGCCGGGTGTATTCGGCCCGATTAAAACCGCGCCGTGTGCCTTAATCATTTGGTGAATTTCCATCACATCAAAAATCGGCACGCCGTAGGCAATCGATACAATTAATTTAATGCCCGCATCCAAAGCATCTTTAACCGCAGCTTTCACACTTTGCGCCGGCACAAAAAGCAAACTTGCATTGGCTTTTGTTTGCGCAACGGCGGCGGTTGCATTTTCAAAAATCGGCACGCCCAAATATTGTGTATCTTTTTGATAGGGTGACACACCGGCCACGATATTTGTTCCGTAGGCCAACATTCTTTTAACATGAAAAGAAGCCTGTGTTCCCGTGATACCATGAACCAAAACGCGTGTGTTTTTATCAACCAGTATTGACATCAGTCCCC
>JAGCTK010000103.1 GCA_017963715.1 Alphaproteobacteria bacterium
CAGCATACCGAGGCTAAAAAGCAAATAGCCGAGATTAAGACACCATGTTGTCAAACCATACGATGTTTTCACGCTTTTGCGCAAAATTTTATCGGCACGATTAAATTTCAACGCATTTTTCACATCAACATCCACGGTGGTATCCTGCTTGCCAAAGAGTGCCGATAGCATCTTTTTATATCCGCGTGACACACCTTTGGTGCGGTCTGTTTTTTTAATCAATGTCACCGTGCCGTTGTCAAGCGCTATATCCAGTACACGCAAATGACACAAGTCCAAAAGTGCCGCCACAAACGAGCGTTTATCATAAGTTCCTTTTAAAATATACCGATGAAGTGCGGCATTTTGGCGCGCACGCCGTTTGGCCCGTGCAGGATGGCTTTTAATATAATGCCATGACAATTTATAAGAGGCAAAAATGGCCAAGAATCCAAGCAACGCAAACAAAATATCGCCGTAATCGGTCACAAACCACACAAATTTTTGCGACATATCCGGCTCAAGAAAAACATTTTTATCAAGCGAAACCAAAATATGCATACCCTCCCCGATAGCCAATGGCACAACCGAGGCAAAGCCCAACGCATTGTCACTGAGCGTTGCCATCACCGCTCGTCTGTCCGACAAATCCGAGGCATATCCGCTCAACGCCAACGATGACAAAAAGGTTTTACCGTCCGGCACCGACACAATTGCATTGGCAGATGTCACAACAAAAGGATACGAACCCGTCAGATTGGTATAAAATTCGGTAAACGTGTCGTAATACCAAAGTTTTCTATCAAGAAAATACTTAAAGCGATAGGTATAAACGCCCGATTCCAACACATAATTTTGCTTCGGCACAAAAATGATATTATCACCCACCTGTCTCAATTTATACGGCACATCGCGACCGTTGATACTCACCCTTTCCAAGACAACTTCTATTTTTTTGGTGACATTTGTGCGCGAAGTTGTAAAGGCGGGCATTGTTTTAATCAAGCCGTTTTTGAGTTTTTCACCGTTTGCAATCACCACAACTTCTTCATCTACCTCTATCATACCCGTCGGCAAAATTTGGTAAGATACCAACAAATACGGAATATGCTCTTTGGCCGGTGCTAACACCTTTTTACCGTTCGGCAACGTCACACTGACAACCGGCACATCCGGCAATGGTGACGACAAATCTTGCATACTTTGTTTGACTTCTTCATAGAAAATCGTATCCGGTGAAAAACCTTCATCTGCTTTTTGATCGAGACGCTTTAGAGCCTCATCATAAATTTTTTCAAAAACGGATTTGTTTTGTTGTTCAAGTGCCTGAATATATTCCGCGCTGTGCTGAATATCCATCGCGTTTGACTTATTCAAATCGCCGAGTTCCGAGGCCTTGCTGACATTGACTGTTTTTAATCTCTCTTTAAAAAATGACTGAACGGCTTCCAAATTATCCGGATCAGGCATACCTTCGACCGTCTCATCAATGGCCTTTGGCTCCACATTTTGTTCAGCCGCTTGCTCAACCGTCAAAACATCCGCTCTTGCGCTTTGGGATAAGGCTGCAAAACAGATGCAACAAATTGCAAAAAAAATTTTTTTCATAACCCGAACCTTTGATATTCACATTTCAAATATATTTTGTTATCATACACAAAAGTTATTAATAGTTGATAAAAATTTTTTAGTAAGGAACTTCTTTGATGAACAACAAAATTGCAGCCGTTATATTAGGTGCCGGCAAAGGCACACGTATGAAATCCGATTTACCCAAAGTCATGATGCCCGTCAAAGGCAAACCGATGATCCGTCACATCATTGACACATTAGAAAGTATGGATATCCAAAAAATCGTCACCGTTATTGCACCCGATGGCAATTTGGTCAAAGCCGAAGTTTTTCCCCATCAAACCTGCGTACAGACCGAGCAACTCGGCACCGGCCATGCCGTCAATTGTGCCAAAGATTTGATGCAAAATTTTGACGGCGCGGTTTTGGTGATCTTCGGCGACACGCCGCTGATTACCAAACAAACATTTTTATCCGCCGCTCAAAAAGTGTTTGACGGATATGCCGTCGTCGTTTTAGGCTTCACGCCGGCCGATGCGGCGCGTTACGGACGGCTTAAAATGCAAGGCAACGAACTGGTCAAAATCGTTGAATATAAAGATGCGACGGATGCCGAGCGCGCCATCACATTTTGCAATTCGGGCTGCATGGCTTTTGACGGCAAATATCTCTTCGAGATTTTATCTAAAATCGGCAACCAAAATGCCGCCGGTGAATTTTATTTGACCGATGCGGTCGAGGTTGCGCGTCAAATGGGCTTAAAATGCACTGCCATTGAAGGTGACCCCAAAGAAGTTGCCAGCGCCAACACGCAAGAAGAACTCGCCCTTTTGGAACAATATTTCAGCGAGCAATCACATGCTTAAAACTCTCAAAAAACATTGGTTTTTAATTGTCTGCAGTTTGGTTTTCGGCCTTTATTTTGCCTTTCTGGCACTTGTCTTTTTTGCACCGCATCAAGATGCCCGCAGCCGAGGCTTTGTCAAATGCACCACGCAAATGATGCAGCAATTGCCACTGTGTCAAAAAAGCAAAATTTGGTGTACATTTAAGATTGTCATTAAAAACAATTATTGCGATTTTAAGGTTGTCAAAGAAGGCTTTGTTTTGTGGCTTGACGGGTATGAGCCAAAACCTTGGTCGTACTATTATTTTACCCCGACATCACATGAGCCGCCCGTTCTTGAAAATGAAGCCCTCAAAGAATATTATCAAACACACCAAAACATTGTTCAAGAAATGGAAGACTTAAATCAAAAAGCCATCGAACTCGAAAAACAACAGGAGAAATTAAAGCATGACAGCGTCCCGCAATAAAAATTTGCCCGCATGGGATTTGTCCGACTTATACAAAAGCATCAACGATCCCAATATCAAAAAAGATTTGGCCGCATACAAAAAAAATGCGCTTTTGCTCCAAAGAAAATACAAGGGCAAACTGCTGGAGTTATCCGCGCCCGAATTTTTAAGCGCCTTAAAATTGCTCGAAAAAAATGCCGTTTTAGGCGGCCGTCTCGGCGGTTTTGCCTATCTTAACATGTCAACGCAGATGAAAAATAGTGAAGCCATGATTTTTTATCAAAACATCACCGAGGCCTTAACGCAATATGCCAAACCGACCGTATTTTTTTCGCTTGAACTCAACAAAATCAGCGATACCAAAATCAAAGAATGGCTTAAAAATAAAAACGTTGCATTTTATCAGCCTTTCTTAAAACGTGTCAGAAAATACAAAAAATTTGAGTTATCCGAGCCGCTTGAAGAACTTTTGCTTGAAAAATCGGTCACCTCATCCGATGCTTGGGTGCGCTTATACGAAGAAACATCGTCACGGCTCACCTATACGCTTGACGGCAAAACATATAACGATGCCGAAATTTCCAAACTTTTGCTCGATAAAAATCCCGACACGCGCCACAAAGCAGGCGCGGAACTCAACCGCGTTGCCGAGCAGAACGCACCGCTGTTTACCCTCATCTACAACATGATTATTAAAGACAAATCAATCGAAGACGACAAACGCGGCTTTCAAAAGCCTGTTTCGGCACGCAACATGGCCGAAGATGTCAAAGATGAGGTGGTTGACACGCTTGCCGATACCGTCAAAAAGAATTATAAAAATATTGCCCATCGTTTTTATAAACTCAAGGCCAAATGGCTCGGGCTCAAAAAGATCAGTTATTGGGATCGCAACGCCCCGCTTCCTTTTTCAAGTGACATTTCGTACACATGGGATGAGGCCGTTCAAACCGTTCTCAAAGGTTATGAAAAATTTTCACCCACATTACGCAAAATTGCCGATGACTTTTTCAAATTCGGCTGGATTGATGTTCCCCCGCGTGATGGCAAACGCAGCGGTGCCTACTGCAGTGGACCGATCGCCAGCGCCCATCCGTATTTATTCTTAAACTTTGTCGGCAAGCAAAACGATGTTTTAACCTTAGCGCACGAACTCGGGCACGGTTGCCACCATCAATTACGGCTTAAAAACGGCGATTTGAACGAGCATTCCCGTATGACAACCGAAGAAGTTGCCTCTGTCTTCGGTGAAATGCTTGTTTTTCAAAATTTACTCCACAACTTAAAAGATGATGAGGCAAAACTTTGCTTGATTGCTTCCAAAACTGGTGACATGATTAACACGGCCATTCGCCAAATTGCCTTTCATTTTTTTGAAACACGTGCACATGAAGAGCGCAAGCAAGGCGAACTCAGCTCTCAACGGTTGTGTCAAATTTGGCTTGAAGAAATGAGGTCAAGTTTAGGACCTTCTGTCGAAGTCGGCGAAGATTGTCAATATATTTGGTCACAGGTCGGACATTTCTTCTTTTTGCCGTTTTACGTTTATGCCTATTCATTTGCCGATTGTCTGGTCAACTCGCTCTATCAGGTTTATGAGCAAGGCCGTGTTCAAAATTTTGCAGACAAATATCTTCATCTTTTAAGCCAAACTGCCATCGGCGATTATGACAAGATTTTATCCCCTTTCGGCCTTGATATCAATACACCCGATTTTTGGCAACACGGTCTCA
>JAGCTK010000009.1 GCA_017963715.1 Alphaproteobacteria bacterium
AAATGTTTGCGGCAATAATATAACTTCCTGCTTGTTGACAAGATTGCCGATGACTTTTTGACTCTTAAAGTTTAAGATTTGCATATTCAAGTCATCAATTTTGACCTGCAAAATATCTGTTTCGGCGATACGGCTCTTAAAAAGTGAGAGTTCCGTTTTGAGTTCTTCGCGTTTGACGGCCAACTCTTTAAGTTGGGTTTCACCTTCACCGACATCACCTAAAGCATCAAGTTGTTTTTGCACAAGCTTGGCTTCACGTTCGTTAAATCGCTTGCTGTCGGCAAGTTCGTTGGAAAGTGTATAAAGTTCGGTTGCCTGTGCATCAATATGATCAATTGCAATGCGATCATTTTTTAAGTTGTCTTCAATTTGAGCCAATTGTTCCGAAATTTTTTTGAATTCGATTTTGCGCGACAAATCGGCGGCATGACCGGCACAAACAAAACCGGCGGCCACGACAAAACTTAAAGCAAACTTGATAAAACGATTCATTATTTACTCCTATTTTTTAAGACCGCCGTTAAAATATCGAAAGCATTTTGAGCCATATCGGCGCGCAAATTGTCGGCTGTTGCCCAAAAACTGAAACCGTTGTCGGTTGACAAATCCTGACGCAAACGTGAAACAAAGATATCATTTTGGCCCTGAATATCATTCAGGCTGACATAGCCGCCGTCTACTTGCTTGTCAAAAATAGTGACGCCTTTGACTGATTTGATTAAATCGCGCACATCATCCAAATCAAATGCGCGTTCTGTTTCAATATTGGCAAACACACCCGCACCGATAAAAGCCGGAACATATGCCAAATTGGCATGAACTTTGATGTCAGCATTGATGATTTTTTTGATTTCGGCATTGATACGCCATTCATTTTCTGTTTCATCACCGATAAACGAGCCGACCTGCGGCAACACATTGAAAGCGATTTGTTTTTGAAAGATGTCCTGATGATCGGCAATCGGCGCATTCATATAAATGCGGCGCGTTTGGTCAAAAAGTTCATCCATCGCTTCTCTGCTGTGAAACGATGTGGATAAATAAGCCGTCAACACAATCCGTTTGAGGCCGAATTTGGAGGCAACTTTTGCGAGCGGTTTTAAAACCTGCGTGACAAGTGCCGACGGAACGGAGACAATGTTTTTGGTGTTTTCTTTTAAGATATGATCATTTAAATCGGCAACAATCATCGGCACATCCGGATTGTCGGCGGATGCACCCGAACAATCAATGATTTGAATGCCTTTTGCCTCAATTTTGGGTATATAGCGTTTGGCAACTTCACTTGTTGAGGTCACAAGGGCCACATCAACTTTTGAAAAATCAAAATCATCCAAATTGAAGACATCCAACTCATCATCTTCACCGTATGAAACAAGCGTTCCCATCGGGCTTTTTGGCTCGAGCGCATAAATATCTTTTGAGGGAATATCGTGTTCGCTGAACACATCTAACATCTCGCGCCCTAAATTTTCACCGGCGCCGATAACTGCTATTTTGACCATTTTTTTGACCTTAAAAAATTATGTTTTTCACTTTTTATCACAAATTTATTGATAAATAAATAATATTTTTTTCAAAAAATAAAGCATTGCACAAATCTCATCGCCGGTAAAAATTGATTATACGGATGTTTATTTTATTTTGTCACCCTCGGACTCATTTTTTATTGTCATCCTCGGGCTCTTTTTTTATTGTCATCCTCGGGCTCTTTTTTTATTGTCATCCTCGGGCTCTTTTTTTATTGTCATCCTCGGGCTTCGACCCGAGGATCCACTTTTTACCCCTGTTTTTAAGTCTTTTTTGCGATAACTGACTTTTATATATCCTATTGAAACGGCGTTATTTTTTAGCCTTTTAGGTGTACAATTTAAACGGTGGTTTAAATCA
>JAGCTK010000104.1 GCA_017963715.1 Alphaproteobacteria bacterium
TCATCGGCATTGAAAATCACTTTATTTGTCACGTTTGCCGCCTTTAGGTTGTTGTTCGATGATGTCAGCCAAATAAAGCGGACGTTTTTTGACTTCGATATGAATTTTGCCGATATATTCGCCGATAATACCGAGCGTAATCAGTTGGACCGCGCCGACAAAACCGACCACCGATACAATGGTGGCATAACCGGGGGTGGGATTGTGCTGAATAAAATGCTCAAAAATCACATATAAACCGAGCAAAATGGAGCAAGCGGCGCCTGCAAAGCCCAAATAGGTTGCCAAATGCAGCGGACGAACGGAAAACTGCGTGATGCTGTCGATGGCAAGTTTCAAACTTTTGATAAAATTGTATTTTGTTGTTCCGCTGAAGCGTTCGGGCGCCACAAAATCAATGATTTTGACCTTGTCATTGGGCATAATCCAACTGAGCAGGCCGCGAAAGAGTCTGTCTTGTTCGTTAAAATTTTTAAGAAAATCAACATATTTGCGGTCAATCAATCTGAAATCGGGCATGCTTTCGCCGATTTTGGTCTCAGACAGCATATTGAGCACATAATAAAACATTTTGGCGCAAAATTTATAAAATTTGGAGGTGGCCACATTGCCGATTCGCTTGGTCAGCACAATTTCATAACCCTCTTGCCAGGCTTTGACCATTTGCGGAATATAGAGCGGCGGATGTTGCAAATCGGCATCCATAAAAATCACGGCATCACCTTTAGCATAATCCATGCCGGCGGTCATAGCGATTTCGTGTCCGAAATTGCGCTTTAAGTTGACCATTTTGACGTTTGAATCTTTATCAATCAGTTTTTGAATTTCTAAATATGTGCGGTCTTTGCTGCCGTCGTTGACAAACAAAATTTCAAACTGCACGTCTTTGACCTTAAGAAGTTCTTTTTGAAGTTCATCATAAAGTTTTTTGATGTTACCTTCTTCATTATAGGCTGAAATCACAATACTGATTTTTTTCATTTATCTTTCTCCATACACATTGTAAAAGCCGTAATAAAGCGATTTTTTCTTAATTTTGCCGAGCCGATTGGTGACATAGATATCCAAAGGTTCGGGCTTTGAAACAAATTTAAGTTTGTTTTTCATGCTTTGGTATTCGTCCAAACTGCCGGCAATCAGCAGGGCGCCTTTGTCATTGATGTCATGTTCATCAAGCCATGGATTTTGCTTGAAATCACCCCAAATGAGAGGCTTTGGTTGAGATGGCGCAAACAGTGCGGCATTGTCGGCCCACCAAACATCACCTGCAACATACATAAATTTGAAGTTGCCGTATTTTTTATACCAAATATTTTCAAGCGTTTGCCCGTATTGCGTTGCTTTTAAGTGGAATTTGTCGCTTTTGTTGAACAATATCACAAGCGCTTGGGCTGAAAAAAGCAAAAAGAGCATCACATAAACGCCGATATACATCCGTTTTTTGAAAGCAGTTGTCAATTTATAGGGGAAAAACACAAAAAGCATCACGCCCGCGAGATAATAACACGGAAAGCCCCACATGCTTTTGAGTTTGATGCCGAAAACAAAACTCAAAAGTGTCATTGTGACAACGGGCAATAACCCCATCAGATATAAAAAGTCTTTTTGAAACTGATTGGCTTTAACATCAAAACGTTTTTGGTGATAACCTGCGATGGCATAAACCAAAAACGCACCGAGCCCGAACAAAATTTGCGCACCGAAAAATTTGAGCGGGTAGATGATGTGTTTGAGAATGGGGAAATTTGCAAAATCTGTTTTTGAGCCGCGTCCGATAAAATAGGAAAAACTGAAAAAGTTATGGTCAAAAAGCCATAGCAAATGCGGCAGAATCACCACAAAACACACGAGCGCACACAAATAGGGCTGATAACTTTTGAGCCGTGCACGCGCCTTTTTGTTATAAAGCATCAGCACGCCCATTGACAAAAGCATGAGGACGCTTGTGTATTTGTTAAACAGGTTGAGGCCGGCAAATAAGCCTGCAAGCAACCAGTCTGCCAAGCGATTGTCATTGATGGCGCGATAAAAATGAAAAGCGCACATCGGCCATAAGGCCAGTGAAACGACATTGACATTGTATTCAATTGCGCTGAAACCGTAATAAATCACGCCCGAGAGCAACATCACGGCCATGGATGCCCGTTCTTTTGACATAAATTCACGCGCCAACCGGTAAATATAAACAAAACCGACCAATACACACAGTTGGCTCAAGATATAAATGGCAATCGGCTGTTCAAACCCGATGCCGTCATAAAAAAAGTGTGCAAGCCAGCCCGAAAGCGGCGGATGTTTGTTGGTGCCGAAATCACACAAACGCCCCCACACAACGGCTTCGATGCTGTCCATAGGCAGGCTTTGCCGCAACAAGGGCAAAAAACTCCAAAGCAAAAAATGAAGACTTAAAAAAATCTGAAAAGGATATTTTTTGATAAAATTCATATTGTTGGCTCGTGAAATTATCTATATTTGAGAACTATACTTCAAAAAAAATCAAAAAAAAAGAAAAATAATTGTTGCAAAAGATTTTTTTTTGGTTTAATAAGGGAAAAATCATCGATGCGCCCGTAGCTCAATTGGATAGAGCATCTGACTACGGATCAGAAGGTTGTGAGTTCGAATCCCGCCGGGCGCGCCAATTAAGTCCTTGTTTTTACAAGGATTTTTTATTTTTAAAATCTTCCGTCAAGTGGTAAAAACTCCCCGGTCACACGCTGGTCACACGTTTTTTCTGAAATTCAGACCTGATCGAGCTTATGATAATCAAAAAGCAAAAAGATAATTTTGTACTGAAAATACAGATCGTCAGCGAATCGCTGTCCAAGACAAAACGCTTACAAAAGCACACTATTTAACATTTGTAGAAACTACTTTATTCCAAGTTGTTTTGCGTATTTTTGATAAACGGACAGTGCATTATCTATTTGTTCAATTATCTCGCTGACTTTTTTTACATCGAAGCCAAACGGCTCGGCTGTTTTGATAAAATCTTCGTTAGTAATCTCCTTTCCTTTACCGTTTACCATTGCGGTTTGCTCACCATTTATCCCCTCGGATGGCGTCAAATCATATGCAGGTGTCATTTTCCATACGTTATCTCTGGTGAGCATAAAGGAAAAGTTTTTGCTGTGATCATCTTTATTGCCA
>JAGCTK010000105.1 GCA_017963715.1 Alphaproteobacteria bacterium
AGCGTCAATATTGAAGGAATAACAAAAATCGGTTCATGGGCTTTTTTGTGGTGTGAAAATTTAGAAGATATTAAAATACCTGATACGGTTAAAATACTTGCGCCGGTTGCTTTTGAATCAGCAGGTCATGATGATCCGTTGGTTATTCCTGATACGATCGAAAAAATTGGGGGGGGATGTTTCCAAGGTATTACATCAAAAATTGTGATTGAGGGG
This sequence comes from Alphaproteobacteria bacterium, assembly GCA_017963715.1. Classification (GTDB taxonomy): domain Bacteria; phylum Pseudomonadota; class Alphaproteobacteria; order RF32; family CAG-239; genus UBA1254. The sequence continues at coordinate 217 of JAGCTK010000105.1, forward strand.
ACACCTGAGCTTGCTGATATGGTTTTTTACAGAACCGCTCAAGCGACAATTTATTGTGATCAAAATATTGATTGCGCCTCTTATGAATATAACGATTCAGCACATCCAAACTGGAAGAGCGGAACAATGATTCCTTATGAAAAACAAGGCGGAGTTTATATTTTAGATGGCAAATATTACTATTCAGGCTCTGATATGGCAAACACTACGAATGAATGTAAAAAAGCTTTGGGTGAGTGCAAGCGAGATGTTTTAGAGGCAAAAGGTATTTGTCAGGGCTCAGCGTGTGACACGTTTATTCAAAGCGACGGCAATTATATGCTAAAGTACAATGGCAAGACCTATCAATCCATCAATGATTTGCTAAAAGGCAATTATGATAAACGCCGCATTTATACCGTTGAAGAAGCCAATTTTGTCGCCGGCGAACGTAACACCGTGACAATAAAATACAGATAATCGAATTTTTTGCTTGAAAAATAAAACTTTAATGATAAATTGGTCGTGAAATTAGATTTTACTCCCGTGCGGGATGTCCGCACAACTCTGTTTTCAGAGTCAACACTTAATATATTAAAAAGGATATAAAATATGGTTGTTCGCGTAGGTATTAACGGTTTTGGCCGTATCGGACGTTTGGTTTTCAGAGCGGCTCAAGGACGCAAAGATATCGAGATTGTCGGTATCAATGATTTGATTGATGTCGATTATATGGCTTATATGCTCAAATATGACACCATGCATGGTCGTTTTGACGGCACGATTGAAGTCAAAGACGGCAAACTCGTTGTCAACGGACACGCGATTCGCGTCACGGCCGAAAAGAACCCCGCAGATTTGAAATGGGGCGAAATCGGTGCCGATTATGTTGTCGAATCGACAGGTCTTTTCTTAACACAAGAAAAAGCACAAGGACATATCGATGCCGGTGCAAAATATGTTGTGATGTCTGCTCCTTCAAAAGATGATACGCCGATGTTTGTCTGCGGTGTCAATACCGATTCGTATGTTAAGGGCACAAAGTTTGTTTCTAACGCTTCTTGCACGACAAACTGCTTGGCTCCGCTTGCCAAAGTCTTGAATGATGCTTTTGGCATTAAAGAAGGCTTGATGACAACCGTTCACTCCACAACAGCCACACAAAAAACAGTTGACGGTCCTTCGGCCAAAGATTGGCGCGGCGGCAGAGCAGCCTCGGGCAACATTATTCCGTCTTCAACCGGTGCAGCCAAGGCTGTCGGCAAGGTTATTCCTTCATTAAACGGCAAATTGACGGGTATGTCGATGCGCGTTCCGACACTTGATGTGTCTGTCGTTGATTTGACAGCCAACCTTATCAAACCTGCCAAATACGAAGATATCTGCGCAGCCATGAAAAAGGCTTCCGAGGGCGAACTCAAAGGTATTTTGGGTTATACCGAAGATGCCGTTGTTTCATCTGACTTCTTGGGTGATGCACACACATCCATCTTTGATGCCAAAGCCGGTATTCAATTGACCGACACGTTTGTCAAACTCATCAGTTGGTATGACAACGAATGGGGTTATTCAAACAAGGTTTTGGATTTGATTGCCCACATGGCCAAAGTCAACGGATAATTGATTTGAAATAAAAAAAAAGAT
>JAGCTK010000106.1 GCA_017963715.1 Alphaproteobacteria bacterium
CAGAGGAAAAAAACTCACCCTCGGGCGTGTTCCTGTCATCCACGGGCGTGTCCCGAGGATCCAAATAACAAAAGTAACTTTTTTAGGAGTAATATGATGAAAAAACAGTTTTTGATGTTAAGTATGGCAAGTGCCGCGTTGACTTTGCCGTTGATAGCTGAGGCTCAAACATGGGATTGCAGTCGGGATGACGCGCCGAACACTTGTACGGCAACACTCGATTCTACCGGTAAAATGACAATTTCCGGACCCGGCCTCATGAAACATTATTCTGAGGGTGGTGCACCTTGGTATTCGGTCCGTTCATCCATAAAATCCGTTGAAATTCAAGAGGGAATCACGAATGTCGGAAATGCATCTTTTTATGGTGCATCAAACTTAGAAAGCGTGACTTTGCCAAGCACGGTAAAAGGCTACATGGGAAGCGGTGCATTTAAAAATTGTAACAAACTTCAATCTATTTCCCTTCCCGAAACGGTCAATTACATTGGAGGAAGTGCATTTTTCGGTATGTCGGGCTTAAGAGGGGAACTTGTGATACCTGAATCGGTGTGGCGTATTGCAAACTACGCTTTTGCTGATGCTTCAGGCATATCAGGTAAACTGATTATTCCGGATTCGGTTACAACAATTTATGAATATGCTTTTCGCAATTTGAGTAATGTGACGAGCCTGGTCGTCGGCGAATCCGTCAGTACTCTCGGATCTGAAGTGTTCAATAATATGAGTGGTGTTGAGACACTGTTTTGTCCGTCGACGATTTCATGCTCCGGTAAAGGTATTAACAACTCAAAAATCAAAACTTACACCAAAGATGAAAACGGGGTATATAAGGTTGGTGATGTGTATTATGCATCAGCCGAAGATATGGCTAATGTTGTCGATGGGCACTTAGCCTCAATTGCATGCTCTGATTATGATTCGTGTGTTATTGCGGCAGCAGCCTATAAAGATAACAAGGCTGCAGCCATGGCTGAGCGTGGTGTGTTGTGTCAAACAAAGACCGGATGCTTAAAATTGATGGATATGGTTTCAAATCCGGATTTACAATGCAACGCAAGCACACCAAATACTTTGTATGATTGCATGAATTATGCCATTGCCAATAATATTTCATTGAATGATCCTGATCCGGTGACTAATAATCAAAGCGGCAACGGTGGCGGTCAGTCTTCACTCAGCGGCAAGCGTATCTATACTGTTGAAGAAGCCAAGCAAGCCGTTGAGGCAGCCGGCACGGAAACCGTCAACTTTAGAATCAGATACAAATAAGGCATAACATTCGTGATGTAATTCCGTAATCACAGATGAAAAAGGAGATCCCGAACCAAGTTCGGGATGACGCGCTCCACCAAGTGTCGCTCGATAAACTCGCTGATCTACGATTCCGAGATGACGATATGGACTCTTCCGTCATGCTGAACTTGTTTCAGCATCTTAAAAGATTATAACATAACTTCCAGATGGCGCGCTTTAGAAAATGTGGATGATGAAAAAAGACTGATATTGTGTAAAAGACAATGTTTTAAGCGTGACCGGTGCAGGGCAAAAATCGGTCTAAGTCAATGTTGGTTTCATCCATTGCGCGTTCCCATTTAAGTTCATCATTTGTGTGGAACAATAAGTCGGTGGAAGCGTCGGTCACAAGCCAATCATTTTGCATCAATTCTTTTTCGAGTTGTGCGGGCTCCCATGCGCAATATCCGAGCGCGACAAGATTTTCTTTCGGGCCGATACCATAGACAATGTCTGTGAGCACATCAAGGTTGGATGACAGAGCAATCTGCGTATTGACCTGGTATGTATCCGGCTTTTGATATTCGGCACTGTGCAAAATAAAACCGCGAATTTTTTCAACCGGTCCGCCGTGATACAAATAGATTTGGTTGAGATTTGAAAAGTTCTGTACAGGGAAGGGCACTGCCAAATCGGATAAAGAAAAATCTTTGAGTTTTTTATTAATCATAAAGCCCATGGCGCCTTCTTTGCCATGCGAGCACAAATAAATGACGCTCTGACGAAAACAATCATCGTCTAATTTTGGCATGGCCACCAAAATTTTGCCTCTTAAAAATTTGTCGTTTTGCGTCGCCATTTGTTGTACATATCCTAAAATTATATTTGTCAGATAACAAAAGTTATTATATCATATTTAAAGCAAAAAGAAAATAGATAAATAGCCCTTCATATGATTTTGTTTAAATATATAGTGCTTATATTTTGTGCTTTCAATATCTTTGATAGCGCGTCAGCCGAGGTGATTTTGGATGCCTTGCCGGAAGATGAAGCGGAAGTTCAAAAAACGCCTTTTATCAATGCAGGTTCTTTGCCGCATCCGGCTCAACTCAGACAAATCTTGGACAGATCAGATAATTCGGCTATCGGGCGGATGTTGATTCTCGGACGGTATTTTGATGCCAAATATCATGGCGACGCTTTGGATAAAGATATCACAGAGGAGGTGGCACTGATTTTTCCGGAATTGTCGGAAAAGGAGGTTGCCGATATGGCGCACAACATCAAACTGGCTATCAATGTCTATCGTTTTGGCCAGCAAAAATGGGTCGAGACCAAAGAAAAAATCGTTGCACCTTCCGATCCGCCGCTCATTGTGGCAGATGATGAATATGCCGTTTTGGGCGACAGGCCTTATATGCCCATAGATGACGGAAAATACGCCGTTATCAGTGATTTTAAAAAAGTGGTGACCTATGGCACG
>JAGCTK010000107.1 GCA_017963715.1 Alphaproteobacteria bacterium
AGGCAAAACGACGGGCTCGATTATCGGTCAGACATTGTATTATGACAAGCGTGACAGCGCCATCCGCACGCGTGAAGGTTATTTTCTTTCGTTTGGTCACGATATTGCGGGCTTAGGCGGTGACGAAAAGTTTTATAAGTTTGATGCTAAAGCCTATCAATATTATACTTTGGCAGATTACTGGACATTCAAATTCCATATCAACGGTGGATACATCAAAGGCTACGGCGGCAAAGATGTGCGTCTGTCCAACAGATATTATTTGGGCGGCAACAATCTGCGCGGTTTTTCGTTTGCGGGTATCGGGGCGCGTGATAAACGCACCGGTGACGCTTTGGGTGGCAATTGGACGGTCTACGGCGGTGCGGAAATGTCATTTCCGATCGGCTTGGATGAACTCGGTGTGAGAGGTCGCACGTTCCTTGATGTCGGTATGCTCGGCAAACCGGATGATATCAACTCAAAAGACGTGGATTATTCATCAAAGCCGCGTGCAGCCGTCGGTTTCGGATTTGAGTGGCAATCACCGATGGGTCGTATTGATCTTGACTTTGGCTTTGCCGTCAGAAAAGAAGATTATGACGAACGTGAAGTCTTTCGCTTGAATTTCGGAACAAGTTTATAAGGAACAATAAGATGACCAGTGCAACATTTTTTAAAAACAACGGCCCTTTGACACTTGGAAAAATTGCTGAGATTTTAACCATTGAAATACCGGCCGAATATGATGATAAGGTCTTGATTTCAAATATTCAAACCATGCATAAGGCCGGACCGGATGATATTTGCTTTTTCTATGATAAAAAGGCAAAGGAACAAGCATCTGCCATCAAAGCGCGCGTTTGTGTGACCACAAAAGAGTTAGCCTCATTCGTGCCGCAAACAACAATGGTGCTGACAAGCGATGCGCCTAAACGCTCGTTTTTGACGCTCATTTCGGCATTTTATGAAGAATATCGTCCGGCTGTCGGCATATCACCCAAAGCCAGCATTGCCTCAACTGCTAAAATCGGTCAAAACGTGTATATCGGCGATTTTGCCGTTGTGGAAGAAGGCGCCGAAATCGGTGATGATTGCCGCATTGAACCCGGTGCTTACATCGGGCGGCATTGCCAAATCGGTCAGCGCTGTCGTATCGGAGCGGGCGCTTATGTGAGTTATTGCGTGATGGGCAATGATTGCTATATCTATAGCGGTGCGCGGATCGGGTGCGACGGCTTCGGTTTTGAAACAATAAACGGTCGTCATGTACGCATCCCGCAAGTCGGGCGTGTGATTATCGGTAATGATGTTGAGGTCGGTGCCAATACGTGTATTGATCGCGGTGCGTTGGATGATACGGTCATCGGTGACGGTTGTCGCATTGATAATTTGGCACAAATCGCACATAATGACAAATTAGGCAGAGGATGTATTGTGGTGGCACAAACAGGCATTGCCGGCAGTTGTACTTTCGGTGATTATGTGGTGTGTGGCGGACAAACGGGTTTTGCCGATCATTTGACCATCGGTTCGGGGGCTCAAATTGCGGCACAATCAGGCGTGATGCGTGATGTCGAACCGGGTGCCGTGTTGCTTGGAACACCGGCCGTACCGTTTAAGGATTTTATGCGTCAGGTTGCATTTTTACAAAAGAATTCTAAAAAATAGAGGGGAATATGGACAACAAAATTTATGATATCAATGAAATTATGCGGGTTTTGCCGCACAGATATCCGTTTTTACTTGTCGATAAAATAGAGGTGACGGAGCCTGGTGTCAGCGGTGTCGGTTATAAAAACGTGACAATCGTCGAGCCGTTTTTTCAAGGGCATTTTCCGAACAATCCGATTATGCCGGGTGTTTTGCAGATAGAGGCGATGGCACAGACGGCGGGCTTTATCATTGCAACTCAAAACGACGAGTTGATAAAGGCGGGCGTATTGTTTATGGGCGTTGATAATGTCAAGTTCCTCAAGTCAGTTGTGCCCGGTGATATGCTGGAACTTCATGCCAAAAAGGTCAAGGAACATCGCAACGTTTTTGTGTGTGAAACAAAAGCCTATGTCAAAGGTGTTTTGGTTTGTGAAGCCACGTTGACGGCCATGGTGACCAAAGCAACGG
>JAGCTK010000108.1 GCA_017963715.1 Alphaproteobacteria bacterium
AATAACAACAAAAGAGTGTGTGAATACCATCATAAAAAAGGCCAATAACAACAGCACCCACAATGTTGAGAAGTGTATCATAAACGGTGGTTTAAATCATACACATGTTGCAAAGAAATGATTTTTCCTAATGCATTGATTTTGCGTGATAAAATTTTTTGAATTTTTTTAAAAAAACTGCTTGATTTAAACCACCGTTTAAATCATACACCTAAAACACCGAAAAATATCGTTAGTTCAATGGGATATTGTATTTGAGAATATCACTCTCACGTGCGCTTTGAGGGTGTAAAAAGTGGATCCTCGGGACATGCCCGAGGATGAGAGTATAAAAAGAGGATGAGGATATAAAGTATCCAAAATAATGGATAAAAATCTTTTGAAAACGGTTATTGTCATTTAGAAAAATATTAATACTTCTGTGATAGGCTGTTGCCATTAAAAAAAATAATGAGGCAAATATATGCACGGACTTGACCCGCTTGTTTATGATTTGATGTTGATATCGGTGTATGCCGCTATCACGACTTTGATTTTTAAAAAACTCAAGCAGCCGATTGTGTTGGGTTATATTGTGGCGGGCATATTTGCGGGACCTTATTTACACTTTTTGCCGACCGTTTCTGACCAGGATAATATACGTATTTGGGGCGATATCGGCGTGATATTTTTGCTGTTTTCGCTTGGGCTTGAGTTTAGTTTTAACAAAATGGTGCAAGTTGGTAAATCAGCCTTATTTACGGCGAGTCTCAATATATTTACACTGATGTTTTGCGGTTATTACGTCGGTCTGTTTTTGGGCTGGGGCACGCTTGACAGCTTCTTTTTGGGCTCGATGATTTCGATGTCATCCACAACGATTATTATCAAGGCATTTGATGATTTGAACATTAAAAAGCAAAAGTTTACCGATTTGGTATTCGGCGAACTCGTCATTGAAGATATGTTGGGTATTTTGATGTTGGTGTTGTTGCCGACAATCGCGCTCGGCAAAGGGTTGGACGGCGGTGTATTGTGGGTGAATGCCGTCAAACTTTTGACGTTTTTGGTGTTGTGTTTTATCGTCGGGATTTATGTGGTGCCGACGATGCTCAAAAAATTGGAAGCGTTTTTATCGGATGAAATGTTGCTTTTGGTGGCAACAACGTTGTTGCTCTCGATGGTGTGTTTGGCTGTGTATTTTGGCTTTTCATCGGCACTCGGCGCTTTTGTGATGGGCTCGATTTTGTCAGAGGCGGCTGTTGTGCATCGGATTGAAAATGTTATCAAACCTTTAAAAGATTTTTTTGGCGCGGTGTTTTTTGTGACCGTCGGTATGATGGTTGATCCGATGATGTTTATAACGTATGCGTATCCGATTTTGATTGTGACGGCCGTTGTGGTGATTGGCAAACCGTTGCTTTCGGTTTTTGGGTTTGTGATTTCGGGGCAAAATTTGAAAACGGCGATTGCGGGCGGATTTTCGCTTGCGCAGGTTGGTGAATTCGGATTTATTATTGCAGCACTCGGTATGAGTTTGAAAGTTTTGGACGGTTTTGTGTATTCGGTGGTTGTGGCCGTGTCCGTCGTGACGACATTTTTAACGCCGATGATGATGAAAGCGGCACCGGTTGTCTATCGGGCGGTGGAAAAAACTTTGCCCAAAACATGGCGTATTGCAATCGAGACGGCGGCCAAACCTCAAAGCACCAGTATGTCGGAAGAAAAATTGTGGAAAGCTTTGTTTAAAAGTTATTTCAGCCGAATTTTGCTGTTTTCGGTGATGATTTATACCATTTTTATGCTGTTTGCACAGGTGATTCGTCCGTTTGCAAGGCCGTATCTGCCGGATATGTGGGCGCGTATTTTGCTGACAACCGGTGTGTTGCTTGCAATTGCACCGTTTTTGAAAGGGCTCATCGGATGGAATTTAATTATCGGCGATAAAATCAATCAAACGTATCTTAAATGGAAGTGTCGCTACAAGCCGCAAAATCAGGCGTGTCAAAAGGCCGAAAATGCCTCGGATGAAGAAGGCGAAAAAGCGTTTTTTAAAACATTGCTTGATAAGCCTCCGGAGACGGTCAAAAACCTGTTGACATCTAATGAAAAAATTGCAAAAATTTATAAGGTGCTTTGGTATGCTCGAAAAACAAACAGGTGGCCGCTGCTGCTTTTGACAAGTTTTAGGTTGCTGCTTGTGATGTTTTTTATCATCACGGCCGTGCACGAGTTTTTGACCGACAACACAAAAGTGATTTTTGTTTTACTGTTGGCAACGCTTGTGATTATCAGCCGATCAAAATGGTTGCTCGAGCAGTATTTAAAAATGGAAGAACAATTTTTACATAATTTAAACGGGGAACCCTCAGTCAATCAAACAGATCAAACAGGAGAAAACTCATGACAAAACAAATCGCAACGCTTGGTATTTTGATTAAAAATTTTGAAAAAATCAGCGAGGTCAATGCGCTGTTGCATCAATTTTCGGACTGTATCGTCAGCCGGCTCGGTCTGCCGTATGAAAAACGCAATATCCGCCTGATTAATGTGGTGTTGGATGCCGATGATGAGGATATTAAGCGCTTGGCCGAAAATCTCAATGCGCTTGACGGCGTTGATGCACAAGCGATGCTTTTTTAAGTGTTTTTAATGCTTTTGGCGGCGGAATTTGAGCGCCGTTAAAATACACAAAATGATGAGCATAAAGGCCTGAATCATCTGGCCGCCGATGCGGGTATAAAGCGTGTCAACGGTCAAATTTTTTGGCAACTTGACATCTAAAATGCCGCGTTTGTTCAAACCTAACCGCGCCGTTGTTTGACCAATCGGATTAATAAGAGCGCTGATACCGTTGTTGGCGGCGCG
>JAGCTK010000109.1 GCA_017963715.1 Alphaproteobacteria bacterium
CCGGCACGTCCTTGGTATAGAGCATATCAGCAAATGTTTTTTCATCAATCTCTTTTAGCAACATATCACCATTTTTAATTTTTAAGGCTGTTTTTTTGGCAGCCTCCACAATTTCGGCACGTCCACCGTAACTCAATGCGATTTGAAGTGTGGCAGCACGATTGCCCGATGTCAATTTTTCAAGTTTTTCCATATCGGCCACAATATCTTCGGGCAACATATCACGCTCACCGATAAAGCAAATACGCACGCCTTCATCGCTCAACTTTTTGAAATCTTTCGACAGATAATCTCTGAGCAAATTCATCAGGGTATCGACCTCGTCTTTCGAGCGTTTCCAATTTTCCGTTGAAAAGGCATAAATCGTCAAAAATTTAATACCCATTTCTTTGGCCGCCTTTGAAATTTCAATCACTTTTTCGGCGCCTTTGTTATGCCCGGCCGTGCGCGGCAAACCGCGGCTCAACGCCCAGCGCCCGTTACCGTCCATAATAATGGCAATATGTTCCAAAACATTTTTTGACATGAAATTACACCTGCATAATATCCTTTTCTTTAACAGCCAGCATCTCATCTGCCTTTTTAACGGCATCATCCGTCAATTTTTGGATGTCATTTTCGGCTCTTTTTTCCTCATCTTCCGAAATCAGATTGTCCTTTTTGAGTTTTTTGACATCATCTAAAGCATCACGACGAATATTGCGGAGCGCAACCTTGTTTTGCTCGGCATATTTGCCCGCAACTTTTGACAATTCTCTGCGGCGCTCTTCCGAAAGCGGCGGAATCGGGATACGAATCAGCGTACCGTCAACGGCGGGGTTGAGCCCGAGTTCGCTTTCTCTCAATGCTTTTTCAACATTTTTGACAAGCGATTTATCCCACAAACTCACGGACAATGTTCTGGCATCGGGGGTTGAGATGGTGCCGACTTGTGCAATCGGTGTTAATGAATCATAAGCCTCAACCATAATCCCGTCAAGCAGGCTGACATGCGCTCTGCCCGCACGAAGCGAAGCAAAGTCCGCTTTCAAAGATTCCAATGTTTTATCCATACGTTCTTTTGTGTTTGTTTTGATTTCATTGATATCTGACATATTTTCCTCTTTGTTTTAATGATGAATAAGTGTTAATTTTCCCTCTCCGCACACGGCATTTTTCAAGGCATCCTCATGATGCAACTTAAAGACCACCGTCGGAATCTTGCTTTCATTTAAAAGTGCAAATGCGGCCGTATCCATCACATTCAGATGTTCTTTAATCACCCTATCGTATGTGATATTATCAAATCGCTTTGCATCGGGATTTGTTTTCGGATCCGCACTGTAAACGCCGTCAACCTGTGTTGCTTTTAAGAGTGCATCGCAACTCATCTCGGAGGCTCGCAAAGCCGCCGCCGTATCGGTTGTAAAATACGGGTTGCCTGTTCCGCCCGCAAAAATAATCACACGGCCGCGCGCCAAATGCTTTAAGGCTTTGCGATACATATACGGCTCGCATACTTGCGGAACATTAAGCCCGGACATCACGCGCACGGGCACATCTTCTTTGTCCAAAGCATCTTGAAGATAAAGCCCGTTCATGACCGTGCCGAGCATACCGACTTGGTC
>JAGCTK010000110.1 GCA_017963715.1 Alphaproteobacteria bacterium
CTCACCGTCGGACGATAGCCCGATTTGGCAATCGCCACATTTTCATCCACCGCACGCAAATTGGCGCGCTCTCCTTCCAAAGTCGGGTTGTGCTGATAGGCATCACCCATGGCTTCCAAAATCGTGGTGGCCTTAGCCTCCAAGCATGCGCCGCACAACAAAGCAAATGTCAATATCACAGATTTTTTCATCTACGTTCACCATATTCTATCAAAATCTTGACGCATCATATCCGAAAACGCTAAAAAATCAAGTTGTTTTCGCAAAGTATAACGAACTTTTTGACTATCCGCCGATTTGGTCGGGCAAGGCTTCCTCGTTTGCCAAATTGCCGAACTGAGCATATTGTCCGTTCCAAAACAGTTTGACCGTGCCGACGGGGCCGTGACGTTGTTTACCGATAATCACTTCGGCCAAATTCATCGTTTCGCGGTCGCGCTTTTGCCAATCGGCAATACGTTGCTGTAGGTGCTCGGCCGTTTCAATTTGTTTTTGCTTTGGTTCTTCGTTATGGATATAATAGTTTTCCCTAAAGACAAACATCACCACATCGGCATCTTGCTCGATAGAGCCCGATTCACGCAAGTCAGACATCAACGGGCGCTTATCATCGCGGCTTTCGACACCGCGGTTAAGTTGTGACAAAGCAATCACGGGCACATCAAGTTCTTTGGCCAAAATTTTGAGCCCTCTTGAGATCTCCGACAATTCTTGCACACGGTTAGCCTCGCCGCGTTTTGTAGAGCCTGCAATCAGTTGAATATAGTCAATCACAATCAACCCCAACCCTTTCGTGCGTTTTAGTCTGCGGGCACGTGTGCGGATGGCGTTGATGGTCAGCCCCGGCGAATCATCAATATAAAGCGGGATATTTTCAAGTTCGCGCACAGCGGCGGCAATACGCGTAAACTCGGCATTATTGAGTTCGCCCGTTCGCATATTTTGCCCCGGCGTTTGCGTCACGGTTGACAACACGCGGGCTGTCAGTTCTTCCGAACTCATCTCGAGCGAGAAAAACGCCACGCCCTTGTCTTTGTCATCCAAATTTTTTTCGCGGCTCATAAATTCAGCCACATTATAAGCAATATTGGTGGCAAGCGCCGTTTTGCCCATGGCCGGACGACCTGCGATGATAATGAGGTTTGATTTTGTCAGACCGCCCAAACGCTTGTCCAACTTTTCAAACCCTGTCGGCAAGCCTGACAATTTATCCTCACGCGCAAAGGCTCTCTCAATGCTTCCGAGTGTTGAACTCAAGGCATCCGAAAACGCCAAAAAATCGCCCTGTGCCTCGCCGGCATCGGCTAAGTTGAACAAGTGCTGCTCGGCATCTTCGATTTGTTCCGTGGCTGTTAAATCGGCCGATTCGGTCATCGCGTTGTTGACAATTTCATAGCCTGTGTTGACGAGTTCGCGTCTTAAATACTTGTCATAAATAAAGCGGCCGTAATATTCCACATTGGTCATCGGTGACGCACTGTCGGCCAAGCGCACCAAATAGTTGATACCGCCGACATCATTAAGTGTCCCCTGCTGTTCAAAATAGTTTTTAAGCGTAATCACATCGGCAGATCTGTCACGCATCATCAGGCTTGACATCACCTCAAAAATTTTGGCATGCACGGGATCGGCAAAATGCTTGGGGCTCAAAAAATCGGCCACTTTTTCAAAGGCTTTGTTATTGGCCAAAATCGCACCGAGCAGGGCCTGCTCTGCTTCGATGTTTTTAGGCAATTTATCCAAATCGGGTGTTTCCATGTGCGTCAAGTCCAAAAAATAAAATTGATACCAAACTATATCTGCATCATTTTTTAAAAAAAGACGTCAAAAAAATTTTTTTCCTGTTAATTATGGGGATAATTTTTTGCCGTCTTCAAAACACAACGTTTGACTTGACGTTTTGAGGCGATTTGTTATCATAGCACCCAAAAAGGAATATTTATCAATGACAGAGCAAAAAAAACTGATTATTTGGGATTTTGACGGTGTTTTGTCCGACAGCGAACACCTTTGGGTCGAGGTTTGGTATCAGGCACTTATTGAACTGCGCGGTATCACATTAACGCCCGATGAGGTTCAAAAATATTTGACGGGCCTTTCCATCAAAAGCAAGCAAGAATATCTCAACACTTATTTTGATGCCCGCATTGATGATGAATTTATCAATCAAGCCCTACAAAAAGAACTTGACATCATCGATGCCAAACTCGAGCCGATAGCAGATGTCGAACAAGTTTTAAAAGACACTTCGTTTTGTCATTGTTTGGCAACGGGCGGCACAATGGCCCTAACCGAACGCAAACTCAAAAAAATAGGTCTTTGGGATAAATATATCAAAAAAGAATGCTGTTTTACATCCGAAATGGTTCAACACGGCAAGCCGGCGCCCGATTTGTTTTTGTATGCGGCCGATAAGATGGGCTATGCGCTCAAAGATTGCATCATCATCGAAGATTCCCTCAACGGCATCAAAGCAGCCATTGCCGCCGACATCAAAGTGATTGCATTTATCGGTGCGCAAAACAACCACACCAAAGAATATGCCGCAACGTGTCAAAAGGCCGGTGCATGGTGTGTGGCTGAAAATATGCAAGAACTTCACCGGATATTAAAATCAATCAACTAATAAATAAAAAAACCGCAGGCATAACCTGCGGTTTTTTTTTGGGAAATACAATTCCACTTCCGGAAATTAGTAGAACTTCCAAGAAACTGTATTGGATTCTGTTGTGCAAGCACCGATTGCATTGGCCATTGTGTATGAAGCACCTTCAGCACGACCATTGCCACCTGAACCAACATACTGAGCAGTCGCGACAGCACCGACATTCACGCCGATATAACCTGAACCTGCGCCTGAGCCGAAGTCAGCCGTTGCCAAAGCCAAGCATGCTTCCTTCGGAAGACCGCTGTATGTGACGGTAAAAGCTGTATCAGCCGTACCGTTTGCTTTGGTTGTAGATGTTGCAATCGCAAC
>JAGCTK010000111.1 GCA_017963715.1 Alphaproteobacteria bacterium
ACAGGATTGGGAGTGGAATTCAAATGAGAGTTTGCGTTGGCATTTGCTTGACTATCCGATGTATAAAGGTATGCAAAACTGCGTGCGTGACTTAAACCTGATGTATCAGGGAAATTCGGCTTTATTTGAGGAAGATTTTGATTACAGAGGGTTTGAATGGATTGAACATTCCAATGCCGATGACAGCGTGATTTCGTATATGCGCAAAGGCCATGATCCCGACAATTATCTGATTGTGATTTGCAATTTTACGCCGGTTGTCAGACACGGCTACAGAGTAGGGGTGTTTGAACCCTGCCAATATCAGGAAATTTTCAACAGTGACGATCCGTCTTATTGGGGCAGTGGCGTGAGAAATGAAGGGTTGATGTCTATATCCGGCCAAGGCTGGAATATGAAGCCGTATTCAATTGAAGTTACGTTGCCGCCGCTCTCGACGATTGTGATTAAACCGGTGAGGTAAAAATGAAAGAATTCAAACAAAGCATTGGAAAACCGTATCCTTTAGGCTCAACCGTTGAGGGCAAGGGGGTTAATTTTGCGCTTTTTTCGGCCAATGCGGAAAAAGTGGAATTATGCTTGTTTGATAAAAAAGGCAAAAAAGAAATTGCACGCATCGAAATCAAGGAGAATACGGCCGGTATTTGGCATGTTTATGTTGAGGGTGTCACGGCAGGGCAAATTTACGGATATCGCGTGTACGGCCCTTACAAGCCTTTAGAGGGCAAAAGATTTAATCCGCATAAGTTGTTGATTGATCCGTATGCGAAACAATTGACGGGCAGATTGATTTGGCATAAGGCGATTTTTGGCTATGATATTGACAGCCCCAACCAAGATTTGTCTTTTTCAACGCTTGACAGTGCGCCGTATGTGCCAAAATCGGTGGTGACGATGGTAGATACATTTGACTGGACGGGTGATATCAAACCGAACGTTAAGCCCGAAAAAACGGTGGTGTACGAACTTCATCCCAAAGGCTATACGGCACTCTTTCCAAAAGCACCGGATGAAAACAAAGGAAAGTTTGAGGCGCTTTGCTCTAAAGAAATACAGACTTATCTTAAATGGCTCGGGGTAACCACGGTCGAATTGATGCCGGTGCATGCGTTTTTCGGCCATCAGGAAGGGCGCGGACGCACCAACTATTGGGGCTATGAAACATTATCGTTTTTTGCGCTTGAAAACACATATCTCAAAAACGATTGCCTTGACGATTTCAAAAAAATGGTCAAAACATTCCACAAAAGCGGCAAAGAAGTGATTTTGGACGTGGTGTACAATCATACCATTGAGGGTAATCATTTGGGCCCGACACTGTGCTGGCGCGGTATTGACAACGAAAGTTATTATACCTTAAACAAAACCAATAAACGTTTTTATTTTGACACGACGGGGTGCGGCGCCAATTTTAATGTTGAAAATCGGTATGTGTTGCGTTTGGTGACCGATTCGCTCAGGTATTTTGCCGATCAAATGCATGTGGATGGTTTTCGCTTTGACTTGGCGGCAACTTTAGGCCGTGAAAAAACAGAGTTTAAGTATGATAACGCGTTTTTCAAGGTTTTGCTGCAAGATGAAAGTCTCCGCGGCTTAAAACTGATTGCAGAACCTTGGGATATCGGGCCGAACGGATACCAAATCGGGGCGTTCGGAGCCGGTATTTTTGAGTGGAACGACAGATTTCGTGATGTGGTGCGTCGTTTTTGGCGCGGTGATAACCGTCAGGTTGGCGAATTGGCCAGCCGTTTGGCCGGTTCGAGCGATATTTTCGGCTATCACAATCGCAATTTGTGGACGAGTATCAATTTTATTACGGCGCATGACGGCTTTTGTTTGTACGATTTGGTCAGTTTTGACAAGAAGCATAATGCGGCCAACGGCGAAAACAATCAAGACGGCACTAATGACAATTGGAGTTCAAACGGCGGCGTGGAAGGGCTGATTGCCTCTAAAGATGTGATTGAAAAGCGCTTAAGACGTGCCAAAAATATGGTAGCGACCTTGCTGTTTTCATTCGGAACACCGATGATTACGGCCGGTGATGAATTTTTAAAAACGCAATTCGGCAACAACAATCCTTATGCACAAGACAACGTTTTGAGTTATATCGTTTGGGACGGCATTTCAAAACAAGGGTAT
>JAGCTK010000112.1 GCA_017963715.1 Alphaproteobacteria bacterium
CGGCAATGAAGCTGATAGATGATCCGTCAATAGAAACAGACTTCATATTGTCTGTCCAAACGGTATCCTCCTCATTTACCACGATATACTGCTGTATTTCGCGATGGCGAGGCTGATTTGCCAGTTTAATAGAATCAGCATCTGACAAACCGACACTTTTCGTGTTGGCGTTGACCAGTTGATTGAGTAAATTCTCTAAAGACACATAAGCGGTGTCTTCACCGACCAAAACAGCGACAGAATCTGTCAGGTTAACAACTTGTGCTTGGATTCCAACGAGGGTCAAGCATGCTACGCATAAGGTAGCAAAAATTTTCTTTGCCATAGTTTTATTTGTTTTTAATTATTGATTATTTTTGTGAACTCAATAGAAAAAGCAAAGTACAACCAGGGCAAGAAAACTTAACCCTTTCACAATAATGACATAAATCGTAGAACATAACTTGTGGTACTTTAGCATCTATAACATAGCATAATTTTGAATCAAAAACAAGCATAAAATTCCTGTTTTTTTGATTTTTTTGTTTATTTTTTGTATAAAATCGGTTATTTCATTGATTCTACGTATTTATTTTTTGTCAAAATTTTAGCATTGAGCCCCGATCTTCCGACATATCAAAAATATTGCATAAAATCCTCTTTAATTTTTTTTTAAAGCGCTTATATTTGAAAAGTCAAATATGTTTTTTTGGGAGATTAAAGATGAAAAAAATTGTCTTGCTCGGCGTGATGCCCCTTTTGCTTGCCAATACGGCAACGGCTCGCAGTCTGTCGACCGATTATTCAATGTTCAAATATTGGCTCAACAAAAATTACGGCATTGATTACGGCATTGATGTCACATTGATGCCTCAACGCGGCGCACCAAACGGCGAATATAATGCCTTTCAGACATATATTTACCCATATTTGACATGGACGACATTTAAAAATGAATATGGCACGGGCCAACTCAATATGGCTTATACCGTTGTCAGATATGGCAATCATGATGCCTCGGATATTGCATCCAATATGGGCGTTGTCAGTTCTATCAATGATTATGATGACAAAACAAACGAGTTTAACGAACTCTATTATACCTATCAACTCGGCGGCTCGTGGGATTGGCTGACATTAGGTGTCGGTCAGTTTCCGATTTACAACTGGGACGGCTCAGATTACAATTCTAACCAGCAGGTCAATTTCATCAACTATGCCTTATCGCAAAACCCGTCTTCAACATATTCAATCGCCGGCGTCGGTGGTTTTGCAACCATCGCCCCGAATGATGAATGGAGTTTCACCTTGGGCGCGCAAGATGCCTCGAATGTTGACGGTATCAGCGTGCGCGTTAATGACTTAAGCGACGGGCATTTTACCACATTCGGCCAAATTGAATGGACCCCGACAAACAAACTTGGGGATGCTCAGGTTTCGGTGTTGCTTTATAATCAGCCGGGGGTGAAACAGCAACCGCAAACAACAAACGGTTGGTCATTAAACTTTTCGCAAAACATCGGTGAAAAGTGGAACATTTTTGCCCGTGTCAACGGCGTTTCGGGGCATATGGACACCATCGAACAATCGTGGTCTGGCGGTGTTGTGATGTTAAACCCCTTAAACCGCAATTCGCTTGATCAAATAGGCTTCGGATATGCCTTAAACAAAATCAACGAAACGGCAGTCGGCGCACCTTTGGCACATGACAAAGAACATGTTTTTGAGGCTTATTGGGCATGGGGTTTTTCAAAATGGATGACCTTGACGCCTGATGTGCAGTTCTACATCCATCCGGCCTTAAATCAAAAGTCAGATTACGGCACGGCTGTTTCTTTAAGATTAACGCTGTTCTTATAAACCGATTGGCATCAAACGTTATATTTTAAATCCCACAGGCTGTATCTTGACGGATCGTTGCCCCAATTTTCGCGCACTTTCACAAACAAAAACAGGTGTATTCTGTCTTCTAACAGTTCTTCAAGTTCGAGTCGTGCGGCCTGTCCGATTTTTTTAATCATCTGCCCGCCCTTGCCGAGCACGATGATTTTTTGGTTGTCGCGTTCGACATAAATCGTTATTTCGGCTCTGACAGACCCGTCTTCGCGGCGTTCCCACAACTCGGGCTCAACCGTGATAGCATAAGGCAACTCATCATGTAAATACCAAAAAATTTTTTCGCGCACCACTTCCGAAGCCAAAAGTTTGAGCGGCATATCCGACATTTCGTCTTCGGGATAAAACCACGGACCGACCGGCAACGAGCGTGCCAAATAATGATAAAAGTCGTCCATGCCCTCGCCCGTTAAGGCCGAAACCGTTATTGTTTTTTCAAAAGCATAAACGCCTCTGATTTCATCTTCCAAGGCCTGCAATTTGTTTTGCGGCGCAAGGTCTGCCTTGTTGAGCAGTAAAACGGCCTTGATATTGTCTGATTTCAACTTTTGGACAATCGCTTTTGTTTCATCATCAAAACCGCGCTTGGCATCCACCACCAGCACCACGATATCGGCATCTTTTACGCCCTCCCAGGCGCGTTGAACCATTGCTCTGTCGAGGCGACGTTTGGGCTCAAAAATGCCCGGTGTATCTAAAAAGATGATCTGCGTTGCATCCACAATGCCGATGCCTTTAACAATGGTACGAGTCGTTTGCGCTTTGTTTGACACAATCGACACTTTTGAGCCGACAAAATGGTTGGTAATCGTCGATTTACCGGCATTCGGCGCACCGATTAAACTGACAAATCCCGCGCGTGTTGTCTCATTTTTTTCCATATTTGGCATCCAATATTTTGAGCAATTCGGCTGCTGCGGCTTGTTCGGCCGCTTTTTTGCTTTTGCCCTGTCCAATCGCCGAGCCGCCGTTATTGATACTGACTTTCACATAAAAAGTCGGTTCGTGCTCGCTGCCCTCTTTTTTGAGCATTTCATAAACGGGGTGTGCTTTTAAGAATTTGTGAGCCATCTCCTGCAACACGGTCTTATCGTCACGTGCAGGTTCTGCCGATTTTTCGATATGTTTCTTAAAATGCCTGTCCACAAAATCAATCGCCGTTTCAAAACCGCCGTCAAGGCAAACAGCACCGATCACGGCCTCTGTCACATCACACAAAACATTCTCGTTTGAAGCCAAATTTTCCGGCGTTGCTTTAATATATTCATGCAGTTTCAATTCTGTTCCAACCTCGGCCACCGTCTCTTTTCGCACCAGTTTGACCAAGCGCGGCGACAAAGCCCCTTCCGGCTCAGTCAAAAATGTAAAATAAAGCAAATGCGCCATCGCAACGCCCAAAACCCGATCGCCCAAAAACTCGAGCCGTTCATAATTTTTTCCGACATCACCCGAAATCGAACTGTGCGTTAAGGCCTGTTTCAAAAGGTCTTTGTTCTTGAATGTATAGCCCAAAATGTCTTCTAATTTTTGCATCAAAGCCCCTTTATTATGTCAGCCGACGAAAAAGTTTGTGCCAACGGATGGCTTTCGGCCATGTCCACGGCTTATACCATTTGCCTTTGTCACTATGTGAAAAAAACAAAAATTGTGCCTTACCGACCAAATTTTCAACCGGCACAAACCCGACGTGCACACGGCTGTCATCCGAGCGGTCACGATTATCACCCATCACAAAAACATGGCCTTCGGGAATAACATATAGTTCGGTATTATCAATCTTGTCTTCATAATCAGACAACTCTAAAATGCGGTGTTTAAGGCCTTCCGGCAGCGTCTCAATATATTCCTGATATGTTTCCGGACGCACGACATATTCATTTAAGACATATTTGCCTTTGTATTCACGCTCTACTTTTTTGCCGTTGATATAAAGCCGGCCGCGGCTGACCTGTATGGTGTCTCCCGGCAGACCGACCACACGTTTGATATAATCCGTACGGTTGTCTTTGGGGTATTTAAACACAACAATATCACCTCTTTTAGGCAGACTTGCCCAAATACGTCCTTTAATCGGCGCTAAACTGAACGGAAACGAGTGTTTGGAATAACCGTAGGTATATTTCGAGACAAAAAGGTAATCCCCGACTTCCAAAGTCGGATACATCGAGCCCGACGGGATACGAAACGGCTCAAAAAATAAACTCCGAATCACCATGGCAAGCAAAACGGCATAAACAATGGTTTTTAAGGTGTCAAACAAACTCTCTTTTTTCTTGGGCGCCTTGACAGGTTCTTTTTTGGGCTCAATTTCTTGGGCCTTAACGAGTTCCTTTTGAGGCTCAATCTTTTGGGCTTTAACAGGTGCCTTTTTGAGCGATGCTTTTTGTGTTTTTTTCTTTTGTTCTTTTTTCATATTCTGTCTTTCAACCGATGATTTTAGAGTGAATATGAAGCATTTTATCCCTTTTAGCAAGCAAAATTTTAATTAGTCATGCGATAATTTGTTTTAAACCACAAAACCGCGGGTGAGGAAACCCGCGGCGGATTACAAAAATGCATAATAATTGCTGGCTTATTCTGCCAAACCATCAAAGGCTTAGTAGAATTTCCAAGAAACAGTATGGTTCTCACCTGCCGCACCACACGCCGTACTTGCAAGTGCATCGGCCATTGAGTAGGACTCACCTTCAGCACGACCGTTAGTACCGCTACCTGTACCGACATAAACCTTATCTGTTGCACTGGCACCGACATTCACGCCGATATAGCCTGAACCTGCGCCTGAGCCGAAGTCAGCCGTTGCCAAAGCCAAGCATGCTTCCTTCGGAAGACCGCTGTATGTGACGGTAAATGCCGTACCATCCGTACCACCTGATTTTGTTGTTGATGTTGCGATAGCAACGCCACCTTTGAACGGATTAGACAACGCAAAATTGGCAGAAGGACTTTTGACCTTCACCATTGTTTCCGGAATTATGCCGAGTTTGTAAGCGGAAAGGTCACTTAAACCATTATAGTTGCCCTGCGTGCCATACATCGTGCGGATGTTTGTCACAAGCATTGTGATTTGGTCCATTGTAGAGTTCAATTTGTGTTTGAACATTGCTTTGGAGTAACCAGCCAAACCACCGGCACTTAAGACACCGATAATTGCCAAGACGCCGAGCATTTCAACCATTGAACGACCGTTTTCATTCATATTCTTCATTTTTCAATTCCTTTATATCTGTAAGTTAATGAAACTTTTGCCTAAAATTAATAGAACTTCCACGCAACAGAATTATCTTCTGTTGAGCATGTTGCGATAGCGCCTGTATTACCGCCCATCGTTAAAGCCTTGCCTTCTGATGCGCCACCAACTGTCAATGCTGCCGCAAGTGCTTGTGCATCAGGTGCACCTTCCGTGGAAGTATCAGAAGCCGCTGTTCCGATAAAGCCGGATCCAGCACCACTGCCAAAGTCAGCTGTTGCAAGTGCAATACAGGCTTCCTTCGGTAAATTTCCATAAGTCACGACAAATGCTGTTGCATGTTCACTGTTGGTATTAGCCAAAATTGTTGTACCATCTGTTGTCGACATCTTAATATGCACTTCGCCTTTGAACGGACTTGTCAAAGTATCACCCGTGCCCATAATGGCCGGCACGGCACCTAAATTGACGGCCGTGGAATTGCTCAAACCGTCATAGTTGCCTTGCGTACCATACATCGTGCGGATGTTGGTCACGAGCATCGTAATTTGTTCCATTGTGGAGTTTAATTTGTGCTTAAACATGGCTTTAGAATAACCTGCCAAACCGCCGGCACTCAAGACACCAATAATGGCCAAGACGCCGAGCATTTCGACCATTGAACGACCGTTTTCGTTGTTTTTCATTTTTCAAATCCTTTGTAAAAATTGTTACACCGATTAACCGCCTCTTGAAAGCGGCCGGGCAAGTTGAGAAATCATATAGTGTGAAATGACTCCGATGACCTTTAGAAAAACCTTGAACATCCGTCATCGGCTCCCCGACCATTATCGGGGATAAACATGTTGTTTAATATAAAAAAAACAACACACATAACACAGTGTTATCCTCACTGCACACTATTAAAAGAGCTTCTCACAGCCCCGCATCTTTACAAGACGCTAAACAAGAAAAGATGAACCTCTCCTGTCCTAGTAGAGATTACAACATAACAAAAGGAAAAAGTAAAGTATGACTTTAGATATAGAGCAAAATTTTAAGCAACGGCTATTTGTTTTTGAGCCATAAGCCGATATTTTGATTGTGTTCGGCAAGTGTTTTGGCAAAGCGATGTCCGCCCTTGCCGTCTGCCACAAAATAAAAGTCGGGCGTTGTATCCGGATGCGCCGCCGCCTCAAGCGCCTTTAACCCCGGATTGCAAATCGGTGTCGGCGGCAACCCTTTATATAAATATGTGTTATACGGGCTATCAACACCCAAATCTTTGCGTGTCAAGGAGCGACCTAAATCTTTATTCCCTTGCGTTAAGGCATAAATCACGGTCGGATCCGTTTGAAGGGGCATACCCTTGTTTAAGCGGTTATAAAAAACCGAAGCTATATGCGCACGTTCGGCTTTGACACCGGTTTCTTTTTCGATAATCGAAGCCAAAATCACAAGTTCAGCCTTGTCTTTTAAGGGTAAGCCCTCGCTTTTGTTATCCCAAAAATGTTGCACAGCGAGTTCCATATCGTGTTTGGCCTTTTTAATGATGTTATTCTTGCTTTCACCTTTGGCAAAAGTATATGTTTCGGGGAGCAATTCCCCCTCGCCTGCCGCTTCCGTCACATCACCCGAAAGATATTTGTTTTGTTCAATCAATTCAAGCATTTGCGCTGTTGTCAAGCCCTCCGGCAACGTCACGCGATGCATCATCACATCACCCGTTGTCAACTTTTTTAAGAAAGCATCCAAAGATACCTCTGTATCAAATAGATACTCGCCCGCTTTCAACTTTTGGTGATAACCTTGAAAACGCATCAACGCATAGGCAATACCGAAATGCGACACCAAACCTTGACCGGCCAATTCATTGGCAAGCGCCTTGGCCGACATCCCTCTTTTGAGTTCAAAAACAAGCGGCGTCTGATAATTTAATGGCTTAAAACAAACAGACTCAACATAGCGATACGCTGCATATATAGAGCCCGCAATCACAAGCAAAAATATACCGAGCCACTTTTTCATTTATTCGTATTTTTTCAAAATCAATGTCGCATTTGTGCCGCCAAAACCGAAAGAATTGGACATTGCGGCTTTGATCGCACGTTTTTTGGGCTTTAACGGCACCAAATCCATGTCTTTGACCTCATCTTCGGGATCTTCCAAATTGAGCGTGGCGGGACAAATTTGATTATAGACGGCCATGGCCGTATACACTGCTTCAACCGATCCGGCCGCACCGAGTAAATGCCCGATGGAAGACTTTGTCGATGACATTGAAAGGCGCGACGCATGCGCACCGAATACTTCTTTAACAGCCAACGCCTCGCCCACATCACCTGCGATGGTTGATGTACCGTGCGCGTTGATATAATCGATATCTTCTTTTTGCACGCCATATTCTGCCGCTTTTTTAAGCGCCATTTTCATTGAGCGAACCGCACCGTCACCCGACGGCGTCGTGATATGATAGGCATCGCCTGATGCACCGTAGCCGACCACTTCGGCATAAATCTTGGCACCGCGCTTTAAGGCGTGTTCCAAATCTTCAAGCACCAATGCACCGGCACCCTCACCCATTACAAAGCCCGAACGATTCTTATCCCAAGGGCGTGAGGCCTTTTGCGGTGCATCGTTAAAACTTGATGTTAAGGCACGCATACGCGCAAAACCGCCGATACCCAAGACGTTGATGGCCGCTTCGGCTGAGCCTGCGAGCATCACATCGGCATCCCCTCTTTTGATGATTTCATAGGCTTCACCAACGGCATGTGCACCTGTCGAACAAGCCGACACACAAGCCTCATTCGGCCCTTTTAAGCCGAACTCAATTGATAAATTGCCCGAAATCAGATTAATTAAAACCGAGGGAATAAAAAACGGCGACACACAACGCATGCCGAGTTCATCAAATGCCAACGAACTTTCATAAATCGTCTGCAAACCGCCGATACCCGAACCCATCAAAATACCGAAGCGCTCTTTTTCATCTTCACTTGTCGGGATAAAGCCGCAATCTTTAATGGCTTCCTGACCGGCCGCGATACCGTAAACGATAAACTTATCATTTTTCTTTTGGTCTTTAACGGGTAAAACATTGTTGATATCAAACAACCCTTCACCCGCGCCCCACGGCACGCGTCCCGCAATCGTCACCGGAATATCTTTCAAATCGATATCATCAATTTGAACAACACCGCTGTCACCTTTCAGTAAACGCTGCCAGTTGTGCTCCACGCCGACACCCAAAGGCGATACGACACCCATTCCCGTGATGACAATTCTTTTCATATTTGATAACCTCTTTTGTGCATTGAGCGCAAAAAACTCGCTTAAACACAGCGAGTTTTTATGTTGTTAAAACTTAAGCCACAAGACTTACGCATTTTTTGAAAGATAATCAATCGCATCTTTCACGGTTAAGATCTTTTCTGCGGCATCATCCGGAATTTCACAGCCGAATTCTTCTTCGAAAGCCATCACAAGTTCCACCGTATCCAAGCTGTCAGCACCTAAATCATCAATAAAGCTGGCGCTTTCCGTGACTTTGGATTCTTCAACGGCAAGATGCTCTGCGACAATCTTTTTAACGCGATTTGCGGTATCAGTCATGTATTTAAACCTCAAATAAAATTAAAACAAATTTCAGACTTTAAAACTTAAGCCTTGGTATTTTGTTATCAAATTTATATTGTTTTGGCAAGCATTTTTTGAGGGTTGATGGAGCAAAAAAAAACGAATTTAATCTAATGTATTGTTTTTTGGTTGTTTATTTAAATGTGGGTGAATGAAAATATATGTGTAAAAAAAATAAAATTCAGTGTATTCTATAAAAAATGCTTCATATAGGATTTGTTAACCTTTAGGTTGCATAATAAGATATCTTTCGGAGAAACAGAGGAATATATGAGACTTAATTCTCAAATCGGAAAATCTTTTCTTGAAGCATTCAGCGTGCTGTTTGCCGTTTCTTGCGTTTTTGGGTTCGGATTTTCAAAATATACGCAGGATAAGCATCATCAGAATATGCTCAAAATTACGGAAACCATGCATAATTTTTTTGATAAATATCAGGAGCAAGCCGCTGAA
>JAGCTK010000113.1 GCA_017963715.1 Alphaproteobacteria bacterium
ACCGATATAAACGCTTTCAAGCAATTCCCACTCCGGAAAATTAATCAGTGTCAACATACCCGTACGCACTCTGACAGGCAAAACCAAATCAGGTGACCAGTAATATTTTGAATAAGCCGGTTTTGTTTGGCCTTCACCTAAATTTTGCAACGGATCCAACCAAGCACTTTGCATCATACCGAGCGAACCCATGCCGGCATAATCCAAATTCATCGGTTGGTACATACCTTGCGACTGATTGGCATTTTGGTCCAAACTATTCATGGTTGCTTGCGCACATACTTTGGAACTTGCAACAATCAACCCTAAAAACAACAAATTTAACATCCAACGTTTCATTGACGTTTTTCCTTTCTATTCCGTCTTATTATGTGAAAGTGAATAAGCCACCACGGTAAATCCGATCGGATTACTCAATCTTTCGCCGTATTTGACTGTTTTTTTACGATAAACAATTTTCAGTGATGCGGTCCAATAATCAATCTGCGGCGTTGTAGAATCCGGGTACATATCCCGCGTTTCATATTCAACCTGCCACAACCCGCGACTGAGCTCATTAATGGTCATAATACGCACAATTCTGATCAAACCCTTGGTTTGAATAATATCGAGTGCACGTTTGGCCGTTTTATCAATAAATGCTTGATAAACCGCCGATGATGACATTTCCTGCAGTTGGCTGCCCGGCATCCAACGAGATTCCATTTCATTGACATCGTTGACAAACGCCGATCTCAACAAAACATATTCGCGCACAAAAACTTCCGTAATGGCCTTTTGGTCTTCCATATTGGACAGCGGCGTAATATCATATACCTGTTCCTCTTTATTTTCGAATGTCAGCAAAAACGGCTCGACACGATAAAGCGGCACCAATTGCATAATCGCCAACATCAAAACCAAATTGCAACAAAAACTCACCGCTGCAACAGCCGCAAACGCACGCGCCGTCCACAAATAACGTTTTTCGGCCGCATTCACAACCACAACATCGGCATTTTTTGCCGACTGTTGCACGGGCGGACGACGAACACCTGACGGACGTTTCGTTCCGATCAACTTTTTATCAACATTATTGACACCTAACCGGTCTGCCATCAAACACCCTCTATATCATCGCTGTAAACCAATCCGGCAAAGTTTTTTCCAACTCAACTTCCATACAGGCGCATGGCGACAATTTCAGTTCGTTGACGTCTTTACCGATACCGACCGGCTCCGGCTCATAGTACGAGCCGCATCCGCAAATTGTTAAAATGACAAAACCTAACAATATTCTTTTATACATTACAATATTCCTTTATGTCATGACATGTCTATGCTATTCTTTTTTGATCAAAAAGTCTAACACGATTATCATCAAATCCCCAACTTATCACGTCAAAGAGATTAGACTTTTGATGTTATCATAATCTGAAAAGATTAACATATGTTAAAGAAAGTTTTTGAAATTCTCGGATTTCGTATCAAGCCGCTTCCAAGATTTCCAAAACACAATTTACAAAATTTCGACTTCCGTTTGCGAATAACGCAACACCGTAAACCCGAGCGGATTCATCAACCTTTTGGCCATAAACATACGCGCCGGGATAAAAGCGGCCGTCAAAGATGCTGTCCAATAGTGCGTTTTAAGCACCATCAAATTAGAATTTCCGTTTTCACTGTTGTATGAAACTTCATTGACCTTAAAATCAACTTTCCAAACCGGACTTTTTTCGCCGCCCACTTTTCCGAGTGAAATAATTTCGACATCTCTAACAACATTGGTGGCCAACAATGTCGAAAGTTTGC
>JAGCTK010000114.1 GCA_017963715.1 Alphaproteobacteria bacterium
GAAATACCGCCCGCATCAAATGTCACGCCTTTTCCGACAAGACCCAAATCAAAATCATCTTTGTTTTTATTGCCGAGCCATTTAATCAACGCAACACAAGGCCTATTCGCCGAACCTTGTGCAACCGACAAAGCAAGATTAAACTCACTGGAGGCCATGCGTTTTTCATCCAAAATTTCGACATCAAGTCCGAGATAGCCCAGGCGTTTAATATCGTCGGCCATCATTTTCGGCGTCATATTATTGGCCGGCTCATTAGTCAGATCTCTGGCATAGCGCACCCCGTTTGCAAGTGCGGCATAAGGAATATACTCTTTTGATGACAACCCTTTATGCTTGAAAATCACCGTTTCCAATTTTGCAAACTCATCTTGAGAGCGTGTTGTCACATATTTATCAAACGAGTACGCGGCCAAATCCATACCAAATGCCATCTGATATGCGGCATCATTTTTCAAATTCGGCAATGTTACAACCGCTGCCGTCCGTTCTTTTTTAACGGCGCGATAGATTTTGGCACCCAATATCTTAAAATCCGACATTTCACTTGCATACGGCGCCACAACAATCTTGCGCTTTAATGTTTCAAATGAGACGACTTCACCTTCTTTTTGTGTATGCGCATGTATATATCTGACAACCGTTTCCGCTTCCTGCTCGTCAAAAGTGTCCCGACACAGGCCTGCCATTTTTTTAAGCGGACACACCATCACAACCGCCTGAGCGGCAGAAAGTCTTTTATTTTCAAACACATATTCAACCATAATTTTTCTCCCGAAAACCCTCGCACCATACTACCCTGTTTTTATAAACAATATATTACTTTTTTAAAAAAAATATTGTATTCAAACATTTTTTATCTTATAATTTTGACAAAATTTTCTAAAAGGACAATTAAGTGGGTAAAAAGCGTCACAAACATTTTGAGCCTGATATGGATGACACGCTTCTTGATTTAAACATTGAATCAAGTCCGTTTTTGTCTGTTATATACCAAAAAAAAGGTTTTGTTGAAAAATTTCATGAACTTGATTATGACAACCAAATCAAAGCTTATCAAACGCTTGTTAAATTAGCCTCCACTTCCAACACCAATGGACACAGCAGGTATGATGCACTTTGCAAATTAGAGTACATCATGCGCAGCATCGGTCTGCATGTTGTTGAAAGGCAAAATTGCTCTTTAAGCAAAGACGAACGCTTGATTATTCGGATGGACTTTTACGGCTCGATTGACCGTATCCAAGCCGGCGAACAAAAGCGCAAACTCAGCAAACCTTATCGCTTTTTAATCAATCATCCGCTCAAAAAACGTCCGAAAATGGCGGATTATGATTTCAGTACAGCACCTATGTGGCCCTTATTTGCAAGATTCGGCAGTTTTCGAAAAATTGAAAAAGATCTCAAAAGGTATTTCGTCAAAAACAAGATTGACCCTCAAATTTTAAGTGTCATGAATGTGCGAGATTTTTCTGATTTGATTGTTCGTACTTTTGAGACCAGTCCTTCAGAAATGAAAATCAAATTTGAAAAACCGCTTTCGGTACGCAAAAGATTTGTGATGGAAATGGCAAACATTTACGGAGATGAAATTCAAGAAATTTTGTTATCCAAAGGCTATGATTCCCGTTATGTTGCTTCTATGCTCAATGCCATGCGTCGTTACGGTGCAACCAAAACCGACAAATTGATTATTACCGAACAAAATTTTACCGAACGTGCATTAAAAAACCTTAAAAAACATAAAATCGATTGTTCCCAATTTCATGTAGGCGATCCGATTCCTCAAAATTTGATTGACCATTTGATTGATACCGATCAGGGAAACTTGATTGCCGCTTATGATGAAAACGGTCAGCGGTTATGCAGCGCACAATTTCCGTCTTTTGAAGTACATCACAAGCATGCGGTCAGCAACAGCGGTGATTTATCAAACATCGCATCCATCAACTACAAAAACAATTTATGTCTTGTGTCGACGGATATGCATACTTTTGTGTTGCACGGTTTGGACGTCATTGAAAACAATCAACGGGATGCCTATTCCAGACGAACCGAATTTTTTGCCGATGACGTCGTGTTTATGGCCGGATTTGAAATATCCGATCAAATTTACCATCCTTATACCAACAATTCAACTTACAAAAAAAACGAAAAAGAAGATAGTCGTATCAATGTGTCTTATGAAGACTGTCTTGAAACATTATACCAAAATCAAGATAAATACCTTTTACAACTAAAAGGTAAAGACCCCGCTAAAAAAGATTTTGATGTTGACGCCGTTGTTTCAATGGTCAACAAAGCGTACGAACAACAGCAGCAAGCATGGCTGCAACAATATATTGCAAAGCGCAAAGGAAAACACAGAAGATGAGAGAACTGCTCAATCTGTTGGCACAAAATGATTTCATTCAAAAAGAACGTCCTTTAGATACCAAAGATATCATTGATGTTCAAAAACACTTTGTCCGCAATGAATTGCCGTTTTTGCCTAAGATGTTTATTGACTTCCTAAAAATTTACAATGGTGTCAAAACAGAAGGCGGCGCGGTGTTTGGCATTTTTCCCGATGATCAGTCGCTTGATATTTTGGATACCAACGCAAGATACAACCGCACAACGAATCAAGTCATTTTAGGCGCGGATGATTTTGCTTTTTTGGTGTATGATGATTTACAAAAAAAATATTTATTACTCGATAGGACCGATGGTTTGGAACTCGACGATTTTTTAGAAACCGAATTTTCATCCGCCATCATGTCCGTTTTGCATTTTTAAGACCATGACAAATATCTATCAAATCAACCCGCAAAATATTTCAAAAGCCGCCGAAGTAATTAAAACCGGCGGGCTCGTTGCATTTCCAACCGAAACCGTTTACGGTTTGGGCGCCAATGTTTATGATGCTAAAGCGGTCGCCTCGATTTTTGCGGCCAAAGGTCGGCCGGCATTTAACCCGCTGATTTCACATATTGCCGATATTGATTTTTTAAAAACATATGCCGAAGTTGATGCGCGTGTTTTATCTTTGGCTCAACATTTTTGGCCGGGTCCTTTAACTTTTGTCTTAAAACGTATTGACAACAACCCTGCGCTTGATTTGGCATGTGCAGGCCTCAAAACCATCACGGTCCGTATGCCGTGTCATCCGGTCGCATTAGATCTGATCCGCCAAAGCGGTGTGCCGATTGTCGCACCGTCGGCCAATAAATCGCAAACCATTTCTCCGACCACGGCACAGCACGTCTTTGAGAGTTTGAGTGATAAGGTCGATATGATTTTAGATGGCGGGCGCTGTGCGGTCGGGGTTGAATCAACCATCATTGATTTAACAAGCAATGAGGTTGTATTGCTTCGTGCGGGTGGCGTCGCCTTAGAAGATTTGGAAGCCTTTTTAGGCGAAAAAATCCTGATTTCACATGGCAATCCAGATTTGCCCTCATCACCCGGACAACTTTTAAGGCATTACGCCCCCGACCACAGTCTTCGAATCAATGCTCTCTCAAGGCAGGAAGATGAATTTTTTATCGGTTTTGGCGATGTCCCCGATTGTGATTTAAATTTAAGCAAAAGCGGCGACCTCATTGAAGCGGCCGGCAACCTCTTTTTATATATGCGCATGGCAGATGCCGACACCGCACATTCAAAAATTGCAATTTCGCCCATTCCCGAAACGGGGCTCGGCTTAGCCATCAATGACCGCATCCGCCGCGCTTCATACAGCAAAAGGTAGTCTTTAGAATAATTGTCCCGCTTTATCCGCGATAATATTTTTCAAACAAGGTGTCTTGATTGACATCTTGCGGTTTATAAATAAAGATATTGGTAATTTCCGGAATATCATGTGAACGGTGCGTATATCCCTTTTTCTCCATACACAAGCGATATTTTCGCGGGCTTGAATCGGTATCATCGCGCACAGAATTGACCACAAGCGGTTGCGCACCCGGATACGGCACATAACTTGCCCAAATACCCTTTTCGGAATGCCAATCGGCACGAATATCAATACGTTTTTCCTCACTGTAAAACCAGTTTTTAATACTCGGAACGAGCTTAAAATCTTCTGCTTCGCGCATACACTCCGAATGGTCGCGTGCAAATTTTTCAACGCTGGTACGCGGTCTTTCCCAGTGGAAAATCACCTGCCCCTTTCCTTTAGAAAAGAAAGAGCAGGAACACATCACAAGAGACAACAAAACAAGAGATATTTTTTTCATGTCAAAAATCCAAATTCTGATAGTTTTGAGAAGGGTAGATTCCTTTAACGGTATCTTTTAATATTTCTTTGAAACTCGGACGAGATTTGATGGTTGAATACCACAATTTTGCATTTTTGTACGCATCCCAATCAATATCGCCCAAATAATCCAAAACAGACAAATGCGCCGCTGCCGTAATATCCGCCAGGCTGATTTCACTGCCTGCCAAATAATTGTTACGTTCCGCCAACCAGTCGACATACTGCATATGAAATTTTAAGTTATTCATTCCGGCTTTCAATATCTTAGAATCCGGCGCCATTCCGTTTTGAAAGCGCTTAAAAACTTTTTCACCCACGATATAATGATAAACTTCGGTATAAAATTTATGGTCAAACCAATCGGTTAAGCGTCTGACTTCCGCACGATGCTTAAAATCACCCGTTAAAAGTTTCGGGTTTGGATACATTTCTTCCAAATATTCGGTAACCGCATAATTGCCCGATATGATATTGCCGTCAAAAATAAATATCGGCAAATCTCCCGCCGGATTGATTTTTTTCAAATCGGGAGACATATTCCAAGGCGTTTCTTCTTTCAGCACAAACAGCACTTTTTTCTCAGCCAGCATAATGCGGGCTTTGCGTGATTGCGGCGAAAGACTGTGATGAATCAGCAAAACCATTATTTTTGTCCCTCGCTTAATGTTTCATCGGCCGGCGTTAATTCATCCGACGATTCTCCTCTGATATAGGCCGGAGGCACCACGCCGCTGTATTTTTCTTCCACACCTTTCATCATTTCTTTTAAATCCTCTTTGACTTTGGTCTGAAATGAGGGATTATTCAAAATACGCGCCAATTGTTTAACAAGTGTGGATGTGCGCGCAAAATTTTTCGACACACCGATAAACAAGGGCATCTTCCACAACGGTTTTTTTGAAAAAGAAATATAGTCTTTAAGACCCGCTTCCAGCACTTTTGCATAATTAAAATAATAACTTCCGAGCATATAATCGGCTTGGCCCGTCACCAAAAGTTCAAAGGCTTCATCGGCCGTATCGACGGCTTGCATATTCATTTTTGCAAAATTTTGCACCACAAAATCGCTGAAATATTCTTGCCTGTGGTATACACCTTTCAGTGCGGCCAAATCTTTGGGCTTTTGAATTTTCCCGATTTTAGAAGGTATCATCATCACATGCACGGGGTTATTAATTGCTGCCGGAAACACAACTTCGATGCCATCATAGGCTTTACTGCCGTAATATACACCCAAAAATATATCGACTTTTCCGATTTTCACATCCGATAATGCCTCGGATGTTGTCGGATAATATTGAGATTTTATTTCATATTCCTCATCTAATATTTGATGCAACGTATTGTCAAACACCGACAAACTGTCAAAATCGCTTCGATTATTCGGCGCATTATATCCAAACGGAAAAAAGTCCGCATAAGTTGAGATTGTCACTTTTTCTCTTGACGGTGCTTTCGGTTTTGAAAACAGTGAAAATGCCTCAGCGTTTATCGCACCGAAACATATCACCATCACGACTAAACTCTTTAAAAATTTCATTTTTTTTCTCATTTATCATGCGTGTTATTTATTTTTATAAACAAATTGTGTTAAAAAGGTTTTAACCGATTGAAAATTTTATCAAAATTTGCTTTACTTTATATATGCAGTCTTATCAAAAAAATAATATTATCGCCGTTTGTTCCTCTGCAAATGGCTTGGGCGTGACTTGGCTTGCCTCCGCGCTCGCTCAGGTTGTTGCCGCAAAGCATAAAAAAACTTTGTTTTTTGACGCATCGGGCGGACGCAACAATATTGCCGAAACAATCGGTTTTAAAACATCGGATGCCTATCAGGATATCCTCAAAGGCGGCCAAACTCTCAATTTACTTGCCAAACCCGTTGCCAAATGCCACTTTGACGTGATTGCCGCCGACCCGCATCAAGATACAATTGAAACTTATCCCGTCGGCCGAGCCCAAATTTTAGCCTTGGATTTAAAAAATTTTGCCGCAACTTATGATAATGTCTTCATTGATTGCGGTCGTAAAAATGCCGCTTTACAAAATATGATGCTCTCGATTGCCTCAAAAATTATTCTCATTCTCACGCCGTCGACATCTGATCTGACCGGCGCTTATGCCCAACTTGAACAAATCAAAAAAATAGCACCGTCAGCACAATTGTATGTCGCCGTCAATCATGCCTTAAATGCTGCAGAAGGCGAACACACCTACCAAACGCTCTGTTCGGCCGCGCAAAAATTTATGTCGTTACCCTTAAATCTTTTGGGCATTGTTTGCCAAGACGGACGCATCAAAGATTGCACCTTAAACAAAACAACAATTTTTGAAAGATACCCGCTTTCAAACACAATCAAAAGTCTCAGCCTAATGGCTGACTGTCTGCAAAAGGACGAAAACAATGCTTTATGATGCCTTAAATTATTTCAGACTTTTAAATGCCGACTCTCAAACCGAGCCGCAAGAGTTAAAGCAAAAATATCATCTGGCCGCCAAATTTTGGCACCCTGATGTCAATAAAAGTCCCGATTCGCCCGAGATTTTTCAAACTTTGGCCAAAGCCTACAACATCTTAAAAGACAACAAAACCAAAACCATTTATATGTTGCTCTCGATGATTTACAACAAAAATAATTTTCCGGATTTAAACCGATTTAAAATATATTGTGATGCGAGCGGTAACGAAACACCGTTTTTAAGAGTTTTTCATATTGAGCAAATCGTAAAAGGCAAAATCACAACTAACAATTTTATCGGCACTTATGAAGATTGCCTGTCATTTTTGCGTTCGGCTGCCATACACAATATCAAACACGGCATTTTTTCCCCGCTTTTTTTCAAAGTCATTAAGCACAATTTAGCCCAGGTTAACACGCCTTCCAAAGACAATTTTGAACTTTGGGTTCATAATGCCGCCGCATTTTATCGTGATGACAAATTAAAGCAAGCCGCTATTTCCGCAACGCTTGCTTTGAGCGAAGCCAATCCCGAGCAACGGCAAATTTTGCAACAATTTATATCCACACTCCCCCCTTTAAGCGACAAACTGAAAAATTGGGATTTTAAAAAGTTAAAATCAGTTCAACTCGCACCATTTTATCGTGCATGCAAAATCGGTTTAATAACTGTTTCGGTTGTGATTGCATCCTTGATTGCCATACAATTTTTGACTTCAAAAAGCGATAAAGCCACCTATTACAAAAAGGTTGTTTTTGCTTCGGGCGAAGAAATGGCCGACGATACAGTGGCTTTACAAGTTTTCAATATTCCGGTCGACAAAGCAGATGACAATATGTTATATCATCTAACATCATCGGTCGATATCAGACATGCGCCGCATGAAAAGTATGATGTTTTGGTCAAAGCCAAAAACGGGCAAACCATTCGCATCACGGGCTACACACCCGACAAAGCATGGTATCGGGTGATGCTTGACAACGGCCAAATGGGCTATGTTCAACAACAATACATCAAAAAAGGTATCGGGCTCGAAATTCCGTCCGATAGTCAGATTATCACACATTAAAAAGGCAACATCATGGCACTTCGATTTGACATTTTACAAAAACGCGGTAAAGCAAGACTTGGCAAACTTTATACCAA